>NIRF01000001.1:300000-478055 GCA_002878375.1 Dictyoglomus sp. NZ13-RE01 | reverse complement strand
ATTTTTCAGTGGGTACAAGCCACAATTTTACTTCAGGACTACAGATGTAACAGGTGAGATAAAGTTACCCGAGGGAGTACAGATGGTGATGCCAGGGGACAATATAGAGATGGAAGTAAAGTTGATAAAGCCAGTTGCATTAGAGGAAGGATTAAGGTTTGCTATAAGAGAGGGAGGAAAAACTGTAGGAGCTGGCGTGGTAACTAAAATTATAGAGTAAGAAGGGATGAGCTATGAGAGTACAAGTAACTTTAGCATGCTCTGAATGTAAAAATAGGAATTATATAACTGAAAAGAATAAGAAGAATGATCCCGATAGATTAGAACTACGAAAATATTGCCCAAAATGTAGAAAACATACTATTCATCGTGAGGTGAGGTAGGCCCGTAGCTCTAATAGGGAGAGCACCGGACTCCAAATCCGGGGGTTGCAGGTTCGAGCCCTGCCGGGCCTGCCAAAATTTATATGAGAGAGGTTTAATATGGCAGTAAAAAGTAAATTGACTTTAAAAGACAGAATAAGAAACTTCTGGATAAATGAAAAGGCGGAGTTAAAAAAGGTTTTATGGCCCGATAGAGACAAGGTATTAAAACTTTCTCTTGCCTTAGGGGTAATGCTTATATTTTTAATTGCTCTTATTGCTTTTTATGATTTTATTTTTAGCGCATTAACATCATTAATATTAGGAAGATTTGCAGGTTAGAAAGGAATATGATATCTATGTCTGAGGCTAAATGGTATGTGATACATACGTTAGCAGGGCATGAACATAAGGTAAAAGCAATTATAGAGAGACAGATAAAATTATTACATTTGGATGATAAAATTTTTGAGATAATTGTTCCTGAAGAGAAGGTAATGGTTGTTAGAGGTGGAAGAAAGATAATTCAGTCAAAGAAGGTTTTCCCAGGCTATTTGTTCATTAAAATGGTTGACGACGAAGAAGCTCAAAGATTGATTAGAAATACAGCGGGTGTTACTGGCTTTGTAGGAGCACAAGGAAAGCCCAGTCCTCTAAATCCGGAGGAGGAACATTGGATTAGAAAGTTTATAGAGCAAAAGGAAATAAAGCCAGAGCTTAAAGTTAAAAAAGGCGATAAAGTATATATAAAAAGTGGTCCCTTTATGGGATATGAGGGAAGAGTTGAGGAAGTGTATCCAGAAAAAGGAACTGTGGTTGTTTTACTCTCTATATTTGGGAGAGAAACTCCTACAGAGATCGATCATTCTCAAGTAGAAAAAACTGATTAAGGAGGGAATTAAAATTGCCAAAAAAAGTAGTTGGTAAAGTTAAATTAAATTTGACTGCAGGGAAGGCAACACCAGCTCCACCTGTTGGACCTGCTTTAGGTCAATATGGAGTAAATATTATGGAATTTTGTAAGGCATATAATGCTGCTACTGCAGGACAAGAAGGAATCATTCCTGTAGAAATAACTATTTACGAAGATAGGAGTTTTACTTTTGTAACAAAAACACCCCCTGCTTCAGAACTTCTTAAGAAGGCTGTGGGAGCTGAAAAAGGCTCGGGAGAGCCAAATAAAAATAAGATTGGTAAAATAACAAAGAGCAAATTAAGAGAAATTGCAGAAATTAAAATGAAAGATTTGAATGCTAATGATATAGAAGCTGCTATGAGAATAATAGCAGGTACTGCAAGAAGTATGGGGATTGAGATTGTTGAAGGATAAAAATAAGGAGGAGTCTTAAATGGCAAAACATGGAAAAAGATATTTACAGCTTTTAACATTGATTGAGCCCAATAAGCAATATTCCTTGGAAGAAGCAGTTAGTCTGGTAAAGAAGTTGGCTAATGCTAAATTTGATGAAACTATTAATCTTTCTGTAAGATTAGGGGTTGATCCAAGACATGCGGATCAACAGGTAAGAGGTACAGTAGTCTTACCTTATGGGACTGGTAAGGAGAAGAAGGTTTTGGTTTTTGCTGAAGGAGAGAAGGCTCAGGAGGCAAGAGAAGCAGGAGCAGATTATGTAGGAGGAGAGGATTTAGTAAAACAGATTGAGGGAGGATGGTTAGATTTTGATGTAGCAATAGCAACACCAGATATTATGGGTACCTTAAAGATCCCTTCAAGGTTAGGAAAAATTTTAGGACCAAGAGGACTAATGCCCAATCCTAAGAGTGGTACTGTTACTCAAGATATATACAAAACGGTAAAAGAGTATAAGTCGGGGAAAGTTGAATTTAGAACAGATAGATACGGTATAATTCATATGCCCATTGGTAAGGCATCTTTTAGCGAGGAGGCATTATTGAAAAACTTAGTTACTGCTCTATATACAATTTTAAAGCTTAAGCCTGCTACTGCAAAGGGACAATACTTTAAGAGTGTTTATATATCCCCATCAATGGGACCTAGTATACCAATAGATACTAAGAATTTAACAGAAGTATTACGTAGGGAGGAAGTTGCCTAAAATAGAATAAAAAATTAAATATTGGGGCCCAAGACCGTAGGTTTTTAAATCCTACGTAGGCCTTACTGGTTACCTTAAGATATAAAAATAGTAATTTCCATAAGGAAAGCCAGAAGGCTTTCCTTATGTTTTTAAAATGAGAAGGAGGTGAGAGATTGCCGAAGCCAGAGAAAGAACTAAAAGTAGAGGAGATCTACGAAAAGCTTTCAAAAGCAAATAGTGTAATATTTACTGAGTTTAGTGGTCTAACGGTTGCAGATCTTACTCAGTTAAGGGCAAAGTTAAGAGGAGTTGGAGCAGAATACAGAGTTGTCAAAAATACGTTAGCATTAAGGGCTTTTAAGAAATTTATGCCCAGTAAGAACGTGGAGGACTATTTAGTTGGTCCCACAGCATTTACCTATTGTTATAATGATCCTTTTACTACATTAAAAATTTTGTTGGACTTTTCTAAAGAGCATGAGAAGTTAAAGCTCAAAGGTGGTATTGTTGAAGGAGAGTTATATAATGCTGAAGAGATAAAAGCTCTTGCAAACTTACCACCAAAAGAAGTTTTATTGTCACAATTAATAGGCAGTATAAGCGCTCCTTTAACAAGACTTGTTATGAGCTTAAACTGGCCTGTTAATAAATTAGTGTGGACTTTAAATGCTATTAAGAATGAAAAAGAAAAAATTTCAGAATAATAAGGAGGAGTTGAAGAGATGAACAAAGAGGAAATTATTCAGGCAATCAAAGAGATGAAAGTATTAGAGCTTGTAGAGTTAGTAAAAGCTTTAGAGGAAGAGTTTGGAGTAAGTGCAGCAATGCCTGTTGCAGCTGTTGCAACTGCTGCTCCTGGGGCAGCTGCAGCACCAGTTGAGGAAAAAACTACTTTTGATGTTATTCTAAAAGATGCAGGACCCAATAAGATAAAGGTACTAAAAGTTGTACGTGAGGTTACAGGACTTGGTTTAAAAGAAGCAAAGGACTTAGTAGATTCTACACCAAAGCCAGTTAAGGAAGGAGTAAGTAAAGAAGAAGCAGAAGATATTAAGAAGAAATTAGAAGCAGAGGGTGCAGTAGTAGAGATTAAGTAGGTTGATAAAAGGGGAAGAGTTTAACTCTCTTCCCCTAAATTAAATCCTTCATGAAGTGCTCTTACCGCTTTTTCAACAAGTTCTCTCCTTATAATGCATGTAATTTTAATCTCAGATGTTGTTATCATTTCAATATTTATATTGTTTTCAGCTAAAATACCAAACATTTTTGCTGCTATTCCAGGGGTTCCTTGCATCCCCCAACCAACAATAGATACCTTTCCTACATTGCTATCATAAATTACTCCATTAGCATTTATTTCTTTTGCAACATTGTTAACTACTTCTAAAGCTTTTTCAAGCTCTTTTTCTGGTACAGTAAAAGAAATATCAGTAATTCCTTCTTTACTAACATTTTGAACAATATCATCCACATTTATAGCCATATTTCCAAGAGGAGCAAAGATTTTATAAGCTATTCCAGGTTTATCAGGAACACCGAATATTGTTATCTTAGCAATATTCTTATTATGGGCAATTCCTGTAACCTTTTTTGTTTTTTCCACTTTTTCTACCTCCCCAATAAAAGTTCCTGAGTTCTCGTTGAAGCTTGATCTAACAATTATAGGTACTTTGTAGGTAGCTGCAAGATCCATTGCTCTAAGTTGCATAACTTGTGCTCCTTGGCTTGCCATTTCTATCATTTCTTCATAAGATATGTAATCTAATTTTTTAGCATTAGGTACAATCCTTGGATCTGCAGTATAGATTCCATCTACATCTGTGTAGATTTCACATAAATCCGCTTTAATTGCATAAGCTAAAGCAACCGCTGTTGCATCGGACCCTCCTCTTCCCAGAGTAGTTACATTATTATTTTCTAAATCGTAACCTTGAAATCCTGCTACAACAACTATTTTCCCTTCAGAAATCTCTTTTAGTATCCTTTCAGGATTTATATTTATAATTTGTGCCTTTGTGTGTGTTGAGTCAGTGAATATTCCAGCTTGTCTTCCTGAAAGGGATATTGCAGGAAGACCTAAGTTTTGTAAGGCCATAGCGAGCAGTGCGGATGATATTCTTTCCCCAGAGGAGAGTAAAACGTCCATTTCTCTTGGACTTGGATTTTTGTTTATTTTTTCTGCCATTTCTATTAATTCATCGGTTGTATCTCCCATAGCGGAAACTACTACAACCAATTTATGTCCTTGATCATGATATTTTTTTATCCTTTCTGCAACTTTTTTAATTCTTTCAATATTTCCAACTGAAGTACCACCATACTTTTGAACTATTAGACTCACTTTTATGCCTCCTTACTTTATTAATTCTTCTAATATTTGAACAGCATTTAAAGCAGCTCCCTTTCTAATATTATCCGATACAACCCAAAGATTTAAAGTTCTCTCCTCGAATAAATCTCTTCTAATTCTACCTATAAAAACCTCATCTTTTCCATCGCATAATAAAGGATAGGGATATAGATTTTCTTCAGGAGAATCTATGACTTTTACGCCTTTTGCTGTTGATAAAATTTTATATACATCCTCTAAGCTAAAGTCTTTAGAAAAGGTGGCTGTTATAGATTCTGAATGTCCTCTTACTACTGGCACTCTAACGCATGTCGCAGTAACCTTTAGGTTAGGTATATGCATAATTTTTTGGCTTTCTCTTACCATCTTCATTTCTTCTTTTGTATATCCATTCTCTTCAAATCTATCAATATGAGGTAGGAGGTTAAATGCTATGGGATAAGGGAAAACTTTTGGCTCTATATTTTCATTATTTAAGAAAGCCCTTGTTTGTTCAAAAAGTTCTGTAACTGCGTCTTTACCTTTTCCTGATACTGATTGATAAGTAGAAACCACAATCCTTTCTAAATTATATTTTTTATGCAAAGGATAAAGGGCTACGACCATTTGGATAGTGGAGCAATTAGGATTTGCTATGATATTCTTGTGGTATTTTAAATCTTCAGGATTAACCTCAGGAACCACTAATGGTACATCAGGGTCCATTCTAAAAGCATTGCTATTATCGATAACTATTGTGCCTCTTTTTGCTACTTCCGGAGAAAGCTCTTTACTTATTTCTTCACCTATAGAAAATAACGCAAAATCCGCTCTTGCTATCTTTTCTGCCTTTGCTTCTTCAATTATTATTTTCTCATCACCGAAATTAACATAAGTTCCTTCAGATCTGGATGATGCAAAGGCATAAATTTCTTTTACTGGAACTTTTCTTTCCCATAATATCTTTAGCATTTCTTGACCAACAAGACCAGTTGCCCCAACTACTGCAATTTTATAAGACATTTTTTCCCTCCTTTTATTTTTCAATTATAATTCCTTCTTTACATATCTCAAGTAATAAAACTTCTCCTTTTAGACCTTCCTTTTTGATAAATTCTTCTAATCCACTCTTTATTTTTATTGCTTTTTCTTTCAAAGCAAAAGTAAGTAGAGAAGGTCCTGCTCCACTAAGAACAATACCAATTCCTCCAAGATCATTAATTTTCTTTTTTATTATATTTACCTCTGAAATTAATGGAAACCTATAGGGTTGATGAATTGAATCTCTAATTCCTAAGGTTAATAAATTCTCATCCTTATATAGAAAACCTGAGAGTAGAAAGGCTAAACTTTGTAGGTTATATACTACTTTGTCTCTCTCATAGAGTTTTGGAAGCAATTTTCTTGCCTTTTCAGTAGGAAGAGAGTAGGGTGGAATGTAAATAACTCCACATAGTTCATCTGGATATGGAAATTTTACTATTTTAGGATTATTATTTTCCATTGTACATATAGTTAATCCTCCAAAATAGGAGGCGGATAGATTATCTAAGTGATTTTCTAAGGAGTAAGCAATCTTAAATCTATCATGCATTGACAATTCTTTTTTTGCTAATATCTCAGCAGAAAAAATTCCTCCCCATATTACAGTAGCACTACTTCCTAATCCTTTTCCAATTGGTATTTCAGAGTCTAATTCAATGAGATAATTTTTTGGTGAATAACCTATTAATTCCAAGGTTCTATTAAGAGCTTTTAGGAATAAATTGTCCTCTTCTTTGATCTGCTGAGATTTTGTGTTATAAATTATTTCTTTACCATAATAGCTTGGATCAATTTTAATATGGAGGAATAATTTCCATGCAATTGCTAATGTATCAAATCCAGGTCCTAAATTTGCGGAGGTAGCTGGTATTTTAATCTTAATCATTGTTCTAAAATCTTCATTAATTCGTTTAGGCTTGGTTTTATTTCCTTAGAGATCTTTGCAAATTTTAATGCTATATCTGGATCTTTGAGTCCATGTCCTGTCAAAACGCAAACAACGTCTCCTTCAAGTTTTATTTTCTTTTCTCTTAAAATCTTTTTAACCCCTGCCCAAGAAGCAGCAGAGGCTGGTTCTACAAATATACCCTCTTTAGAGGCTAACTCTCTTTGAGCAGATAATATCTCATCATCAGATACAGTATCAATAATTCCGTTTGACTCTCTTATTGCTTGTAATGCCTTTTCTCCACTTGCTGGATTTCCAATTCTTATTGCTGTGGCAATTGTTTCAGGATTTTCAATGGGATGTCCTACTACAAGTGGAGCTGATCCCTCTGCTTGAAAGCCTAATAATTTGGGAAGAGCTTTTATTTTCCCAAGATTGTAATATTCTTTAAAGCCTTTCCAATATGCTGTAATATTCCCAGCGTTTCCTACAGGTATAGCTAAAAATTCAGGATTTTTATTAAGCACATCACAAATTTCAAAAGCTGCAGTTTTTTGTCCCTCTATTCTATAGGGATTTATTGAGTTAACTATTGTAACAGGATAAATATTGGATATTTCTCTTACAAGTTTTAAGGCAGAGTCAAAATTGCCATCTATACTAATTACCTCCGCACCATACATAATCGCCTGTGCCAATTTACCTAAGGCAATAGCATTTTTGGGCAAAAGTACATAGGATTTAATATTCGATAATGCAGCGTAGGCTGCTGCTGAGGCTGCAGTATTCCCAGTTGATGCACATATTATAGCTTTAGTACCCTCTTCTAATGCTTTTGCTACTGCAACAACCATTCCTCTATCCTTAAAGGAACATGTGGGATTCAGACCTTCGTACTTTAGGTAAACATTGATTTTATATTCTTTGCTTAGGTTTTTAGCAAAGATAAGTGGAGTGTCTCCTTCATGTAAGGTTATCATAGGAGTTTTATCGGTAACTGGAAGATAATCTTTATATTTGAACAATACTCCTTTAATCATTTTTACACCTCAATTCTTATTAAAGAACTCCATTCTTCAATAATTGGCAAGGTTTTTATTTCTTCTATGGCTTTTTGCATGTTTCTTTCACAAGTTATATGGGTGAGAATTACAATTTCTGCCTTTTCAAACTCAAGATTTGTTTCTTTTTGGATAACTGAAGCAATACTAATATGATTATCGCCCAATATTTTCGCAATTTGTGCGAGAACACCTGGTTTATCCTTAGCCCAGAATCTCATATAATATCGGGTTTTTATCTCTTCCCATGGTTTAATTTTAGGTGGATATAAATAAGCAAAATTGTAGTATCTTGGGGAAGAATGAATTATACTGTAGCTTAACTCAATAATATCAGACAAAAGAGCCATGGCAGTTGGTTTTGGACCTGCACCAGGTCCATATAAAATTATGTCTCCTCGTCTTTCTTCTTTAAATAAAACTGCATTATTAACCCCTCTCACAGAAGAAAGAAGGTTATTTTGGGATATCATTGTAGGATGAACCCTTACTTCTAATGAACCGTTATCCTCCTTTGCAATTGCGAGTAATTTTATTGTATATCCTAAAGATTTCGCATATTCTATATCTCTTATAGAGATATTTTCGATTCCTTCTCTAAAGATATTTTCAGGTTTCACATTAGTATGAAAAGCTAAGGAGCTTAATATGGCAAGTTTATAGGTAGAATCTAATCCAGAAATGTCTTTATAAGGATCTGGCTCCGCATACCCTTTTTCTTGTGCTTCTTTAAGAATAGAAGAAAAATCTTTATGGGATTCTTCCATTTGGGTTAATATATAATTAGTTGTTCCATTTAGTATGGACCATATTTCTTTGATTTTATCTACAACTAACCCTTCTTTTATTGCCTTAATTAGTGGAATACCTCCACCTACACTTGCCTCAAATCCGAGATCTACTCCCATTTTCCTGGCCAAGTTGAATAATTTATCTCCATTTGTTGCTATAACCTCTTTATTTGCAGTTACAACAAATTTCTTGTTTTCTAAAGCCTTTTGTATATATAGGCTTGCTGGTTCAACTCCACCCATTACTTCAACGACTAATTTTATTTCTGGGTCGTATAATATTTCGTCTGGATTATCTGTTAGATAATATTTAGGGATTAATCTATTCTTGTTTAAATCCCTCACTAAAATTTTTTTAACCTCTAAAGGTTCCCCTATTAGATTCAAAATATTCTCATTCTCTTTTTGAATAACTTCCCAGAGAGCTTGCCCCACTTGTCCTCCGCCTAAAAACCCTATTTTCATAATTGCCCTCTTAATAGGTCCTCAAAAGTATCTCTTTTCACAACCAAATAGTCCTTTCCCTCGTCTACCATTACTACTGCTGGTCTTAGAACTGCATTGTACCAGTTAAACATGGAAAAATTATAAGCTCCAGTAGCAAGTGTGAAGACTAAATCACCAACGTTTGGCCAAGGTCCCTCTAAGTTTCTAATTAAAATATCACCTGACTCACAATGTTTTCCAGCAAGATTATATACCTGAGAATTTCCATTGTTTAAAAAGATTGCTGTATACTTTGCTCCATATAATACTGGTCGTGGGTTATCAGACATTCCTCCATTTACAGATACATATTTATTAATAGGTAAAACCTTTCTACTTTCAACCTCGTATATAGTTATTCCTGCTCTACCTACTAAGGACCTTCCCGGTTCACATATTAAAGTAAATTTAATAGGCATTTCATTTTTAAATACTTCCGAAACTTCTTTTGCTAAGTCTTCAATCTTTGGGGGTATATCATCGTAAGTATAAGCTATGCCTAAACCTCCACCAATACTAATTTCTTCAATATTTACTCCAGTTTTAAGGACTTCTTTTGATACATCTGATAAAGTTTTAGCTAATCTCGTATAAGCACTAAGATCAAAAATTTGGGACCCTATATGGGAATGGATTCCTTTAAAAACAATATGTTTTTCCTCTTTTAATGATTCTATTAAATTTAGGGCTGTAGGAATTGGTAAACCAAATTTAGTATCCATTTGCCCTGTTCTAATAGAGCTATGGGTGTTAGCTTCTATATTAGGAATTATCCTTACCAAAATATTTACTTTTTTATCTTTTTTATATGTGATGTATTTTATTTTTTCTATTTCGTCTAAATTATCGACAATTAAGGCATAAATATTTGCATCAATAGCATACTCTATCTCTTTTAAAGATTTTGCATTACCATGAAAATAGATTCTATTAGGATCTACTCCTGATTTTAATGCAATGAATAACTCTCCACCAGTTGATACAAGGGCTCCTAACCCTTCATTACTAAAAATTCTTATTACTTCCATTACTGGTAAAGCCTTTATAGCATATAATACTTTAAAGTTATCCCAGTAAGTTCTCCAAGAGTTCATATATTTTCGTGCCTGAGTTAGGAGGGTCTTTTTATCTAATACATAGAGAGGTGTCTCGTATTTTTTAGCTAACTCAGAGATGGGAATTCTACCTATTTCCCAGTTATTGCCATTCTTTTTTAAGGTTTCTGGAAATAGATAATTATGCATATACTGGTACCCCTGACTCTTCTTTTCTTGCATACTCAAAGAAAATTTTCCTTAACTCTTTCGTGAGTTTTCCAGGTTTACCATCCCCTATTATTCTCTCATCAATCTTAACAACGGGTACTATTTCTACAGCTGTTCCTGTAAGGAATACTTCATCCGCATTGTATAGATCATATCTTGTTAAAAATCCTTCTTTGACTTGGATATTTAGATATTTTTGGGCAAGCTCCATTACCACAGCCCTTGTTATACCAGGTAATACTCCTAACGTAACAGTGGGTGTTATTATTGATCCTTTATGTACAATGAATACATTATCTACTGTGGCTTCTGTAACATATCCCTGGTGATTTAACATAATTCCTTCCGCAGCTCCAGCAATTCTTGCCTCTATTCTTGCTAAAATATTGTGAAGATAATTTAAAGATTTTACGCGAGGATCTAAAACATCGGTAGGAGATCTTCTTGTTGCAACTGTGACTGCTGTAAGTCCTTTTTCATATAATTCTTCAGGGAATACTCTTATTTTATCTGCGATTATTATAACTGTAGGATTGTTTAAGTCCCATGGATCTATTCCTAATCCGAAGGAACCACGAGTAACTATTAGTCTTATATAACAGTCTTTCAAGTTATTTATTTTTACTGTCTCAACTACAGCCTTTCTCATTTCTTCAAAAGTTAGTGGTATTTTTAGCCATATAGCCTGGGCAGATGCATAAAGCCTTTCAAGATGTTCATTTAGTTTAAAAATATTTCCATTGTATGCTCTTATTCCTTCAAATACTCCATCTCCATAAAGAAGTCCTCGATCAAATACAGAGATTTTGGCTTCTTCAGTAGGAATAAATTCTCCATTAATATAAACTAACCCCATGATATCACTCCCTTTTTTGAAGTTAAATTATATATCCTTGATAATGAATTTTCAATAAAATTTTTTGAAAATTTGTCAGAAAGTGGTATAATGTTAAAATAAAAACAACACCTGCTCCAAGAGCTATCTTGGGGCCAATAAGTCCAGAGGGAGGTAAAAAGATGCGTAGCTATGAGTTAATGTGTTTAATCCGTCCAGAGTTGACGGAACAAGAGTTACAGAATTTATCTCAGGAATTACAAAATGAAATGCAAGGATTAGGAGGTGAAGTAGAAAACGTAGATGTATGGGGTAAAAGAACATTAGCTTACCCCATAAAGAAGAGGAAGGAAGGATACTATATAGTTTATAATTTCAAATTTCCTCAAACTCAGTTGAAAGAATTAGAAAGAAGATTAAAATTAAAGGAGGATGTTCTAAGATACTTATTGATCCTCAGGGATAGAGGGGAAGAATAATGTTAAATAAAGTTTTATTAATAGGACATTTAACAAAAGATCCAGAAATGAGATACACTCCAAGTGGTATCCCTGTAACTACATTTAGAATTGCTGTGAATAGACCTAAAAATAGTAAAGGAGAACAGAGTGCAGACTTTATTGATATAGTAACTTGGAGGAAACTTGCTGAGATTTGCGGGGATTATTTAAAAAAAGGAAGATTGGTTGCTGTTGAGGGTAGCTTAAGAACTCGTTCTTACCAGACAGCAGATGGACAAAGAAGAAGAGTTGTTGAAGTGGTGGCTACTAATGTCCATTTTTTGGGAAAAAAAGAGGAAGCTCCTGATATTGCTCCAGTTTCTGATTTAAGTGAAGATTCTTCTTTGGATACTATCAATGAAGAAGAAATTTTGGCTGAAATCTTAAACGATAGCGAGGAGGAAAAAGATGAGTAATAAGACTGTAAAAACCCAGGAATTTAGAAGACCTAATATTAAGAAAAAATATTGCGTATTTTGTAGTGAAAAAATAGAAGAGATTGATTATAAAAATATTGAAAGACTAAAGAGATTTATGACAGAGAAAGGTAAGATTTATCCAAGAAGGGTAAGTGGAAATTGTGCAAGACATCAAAGACAGTTAAGCAAAGCCATTAAAAGAGCAAGATATATGGGACTTCTTCCTTATGTTGTAAAATAGCTCTTTGGGGAGTATGAAAAATACTCCCCAAAGGAGGGATTGAGTGAAGAATAAGGAAATTCAGGCATTAGTAGAAGGTAGCTTATTTGCAGGGATAACTGTAGTAATAACTTGGCTTTCTTATTATATTTTTCCCCTTGTATTTCTATCTTCTGTTCCTCTTGTATTCCTTAGTTACAGATGGAATTTAAAAATAAGTTTTTTATCTTTTATAGTATCAATCTTAATCCTTAGCTTAATTCTTTCACCTGTTAATTCTTTTCTCTTCTTTGCTCCATCAGGAATATTAGGGATAGTATTAGGCTGGAGTATTAAAAAGAAATATCCTCTTTCAAAAATAATATTTTTGAGCTCATTAATTTGTTTTTTTACAGAATTGTTTAATATTTTCATTTCTATGGTTTTCTTTAAATTGCCCTTTGATAAGGCGTTAGGTTTAGATCTAATGAGAGAGAGTATTGATAATTCTTTTAATTTGTTAAAATCTTTTAATTTAGATCAAAATTATCTAAAATCTTTGGAGGAAATGTACAAGGAATTCTTTAAATCTATAAATATTATAATTCCATCCATATTGTTATTTTCAGCATTCTTTCAAGGAGTTTTTAATTATTGGATTGTCCAAAAGGTTTTCAAAAGGTTTGGTTGGGAAATCCCTACATTACCGTCATTAGATAATTTAAAAATTCCTCAGAAAATATGGAGAATATTGGCAACTATTTTAATAGTCTCCTTCATCTTAGGTATAATTCCTTTATTTTCGAAGGTGGGATTATATTTCTTTAATAATGTTTTATTTGTTTTTCAATTTCTTGTTATCTTGGAAGGAATATTTGTTTCTCTGAGTTTTTTAAAAAGGGTCTTTTATTCTAAAATAATAAGGGCTATAATTTTGTTACTGATTATATTTAACCCATTTTTCAGTTTTATTCTATTTATAATAGGATTTATTGATATTTTTTATCCATTAAGAGAAAAATTTGCATAGAGGGTGAAGATATGAAGAAATATAAAGTTTTATTATTACAAGATATAAGTGGTGTTGGAAAAAAGGGAGAAATTGTGGAGGTTAGTGATGGATACGCAAGAAATTATCTATTTCCAAGAAAACTTGCTCAAGAAGTTACAGAGAAAATGCTAAAAAGTATAGAGGAGCAAAAACTTTCTCAACAATTGAAAGAAGAAAGATTAATAAATAAATATAAGAAGGATAAGGAAATTTTAGAGAAAGAAATATTAGTTATTAGAACAAAGGTTGGAGAGAAAGGGAAACTTTTTGGTGCTATTACTTCTAAGGATATAGCGGAGGAGTTGAAAAAGAAATTTAAAATGGAGATTGATAAGAAACAGGTTTTATTAGAAGATCCAATAAAAAATATTGGCATATATGATGTTGAAGTTAAACTTCATCCCCAAGTTATAGCTAAGGTGAAAGTGGAGGTTATTCCTGAATAATAATGAAAAAGGAAGAGATTTTAGGAAGAGTTCCTCCCCATAATGAAGAGGCAGAACAAGCAGTTTTAGGATCTATGCTCCTTTCAAAGGAGGCTTTAATTAAAGTTGTTGATGTATTGAAACCAGAGAGTTTTTATTATGAGCATCATAGCATTATTTTTAGCGTGATCCAGGATTTACATAATAGAGGATATCCTGTAGATTTAGTCTCTGTAACAGAGGAATTGAGAAGTAGACAATTATTGGATAAAGTTGGAGGAAGTGTTTATTTAGCTTCTTTATTAGAGGTAGTACCTACATCTGCTAATGTTGAATACTATATGCAAATAGTACAAGAAAAAGCTTTGTTAAGAAAGCTTATTAGTGTTGGAACTGAAATTGTTTCATTAGGTTATAACGAGACAGAATCCATAGAATATTTAGTGGATAAAGCAGAACAGTTGGTATTTGAGATAGCAGAAACCCATCAATTGAGAGGACCTATAGCATTGAGGGAGCTTCTTGCAAGAAGCTTCCATCAAATAGAGACCATTCATCAAACAGGTAAGCCTTATACAGGGATTCCAACAGGTTTTTGGGATTTGGATAGAATGACAGGAGGGCTTCAACCTTCAGATTTGATTTTAGTAGCAGCAAGACCAGGAATGGGAAAGACTTCTTTTTGTTTAAATATTGCTTTGAATGTTGCTTTAGAGGAGAAGAGGCCTGTAGTAATATTTAGTTTAGAAATGTCCGGCTTTCAGCTTGCTTTGAGAATGTTGGGATCAGAAGCTGGTATAGATATTTATCGATTAAGGAATGGTCAAGTGAGAGAAAATGAATGGCCAAAATTAGCTAATACTTTTGGTAAATTAGCAAATGCCCCTATCTATATTGACGATACTCCAAACTTGAACATTATTGAGATGAAGGCAAGAGCCAGAAGATTAAAAGCAGAGCGTGGACTTGACTTAATAATAGTTGATTATCTGCAATTGATTAGAATTGGAGAAAAAAACAAGACAGAACAGCAAGAAATATCTGAGATTTCAAGGGGTTTAAAAGCACTGGCTCGAGAATTAGAGGTGCCTGTAATAGCAGTTTCTCAACTTTCAAGAGCAGTTGAGGCACGTGCGGATAGAAGACCTCAACTATCGGATCTTAGAGGTTCTGGGGGATTAGAACAGGATGCAGATGTGGTATTATTTTTATATAGAGAGGGATATTATAAGACCCAAATCCAAGAGGAAGAGATGAATCTTCCTGAGGAAGTAGAGGTGATAATTGCTAAACAGAGAAATGGTCCTACAGGATCTGTGAAGTTATTATTCCTAAAGGGATCAAATGCCTTTCGTTCTATAAGTTTGAGAAGTGAGGATTGATTGACTATTCTATTTTAAAGTTCTATAATTTTACAAAAAGGTATATTTTTTAAGGAGGGCTATAAATGGACGAGAGAGAACAACTTTTATCGTTAATAATATCTCTTGAGGACCAAGAAGAGATAGAGCGGTATTTAGGTCAATTTCTGAATGAATCTAAAGCTAAAGCAGCACTCCTGGTAGATAAAAGCGGTACTGTTATAGGGGGTAAAGGTACAGCCTCTCAATTTGACTTTGTAACTATTTCTGCATTGGCAGCTGGTGCTTTTTCTGCAACTCAGGAATTGGCAAAACTCCTTGGTGAAGAGGAATTTTCTTTGATATTCCATCAAGGTAAAAGAAATCACTTACATATCTCTCATATTGAGAAACAGGTTTTGCTTCTTGTTATTTTTGACGATTCTACAACCTTGGGTATGGTAAGACTTTTTGCTCAAAAAGCATGCCAAAATCTTGCAGAAATTATAAAGAAAATTAGGGAAAAACAAAAAGAGCTTCCTCAAGTGGAAATTCAGTTTGGTGATGTAGAAGACTTCTTTAAAAAATAAAGCTTAGGGGGATATAAAGGTTTATGGCTATAGTAAATTTTGCAGAAAGAGAAATAACATGTAAGGTTGTATATTGTGGTCCAGGTCTTTCAGGTAAAACGGTAAATCTTCAACAAATTTACAAAACTGTATCACCTGATAGAAGAGGAGAATTAGTGTCCTTAGCTACTGAAACAGAAAGAACTTTATTTTTTGACTTTTTACCTTTGGAGGTTGGAACTGTACAAGGTTTTAAATTAAGATTTCAATTATATACAACTCCAGGACAGGCATTATATGAAGCAAGTAGAAAGTTAATTCTAAGAGGAGCGGATGGATTAGTTTTTGTGGTAGATTCTCAAAAGGAGAGGTTAGAAGAAAATATTAAAATATTTGAATCTTTGAAAAAAGAACTTTCTTATGTGGGTTATAAGTTTGAAGATATTCCTTTTGTCTTTCAGTATAATAAGAGAGATTTACCCAACATATCCTCTATCGAAGAGTTAAATAGTGCTTTAAATGTTGATGGAAAATATCCATACTTTGAGGCTATTGCTATAGAGAATGTAGGTGTGATGGAAACATTAAAAGCTATAATGCAACTTGTTCTTGCTAAAATTAGTAAGAGATAAGTAGCTTTGTAAACTATTTTTAAGGGGGAAAACAAGCATGAGAAAGATTTTTTTTATCCTTATATGTATTTTGTTATTTTTTACTCCTGTTTTTTCTCAAGAGAGCAAAACTACATCTATACAACAGACTCCATATTTTGGTCCTCAAGTTGATCCTGAAAAATATATTTTAGGTCCTGGAGATAGTTTAAGACTTTATCTTATTAAAGAGAAAGAACCTCCAGAAATATACGACTTATTAGTATCCCCTACAGGTTCTATTTCTCTACCCATGGTTGGAAATATTAAGGTTGCTGATCTTACCCTAAATAATGCATTAAAGGAGATTACAAGACAATTAATAAAGTTCTATCCAAAAAGTATTATATCTATTGATCTCATTAATCCGAGAAGTTATAAGGTATTTATTTCTGGTGAGGTAGCAAATCCAGGAACCTATATCCTCTCTGCTCTAAGCAGGTTAGATGATTTAATAAAGATGGCAGGAGGTTTAAGGAGTTCTGCATCAGTTAGGGGGATACAGATAAAGAGGGGAAATAAGATAATAGAGATTGATTATTTACAGTTCTTAAAGAATGGAGATTTAACCCAAAACCCATATATTGAAGATGGAGATTTAGTATATGTTCCTTTGATGAAAAAAAGCGTAAAAATTATTGGTCAAGTGAAAAGTCCAGGGATCTATGAGATAAGGGAAGGGGAGAAGCTTTTGGATGTTATAAATATGGCAGGTTCTCTTACTGTTAATGCGGATCTATTTGGAGGAGTGATAGAAAGGCAGAAAGAAAACAAAAGAGAGATTATTGAGATAGATTTATTTAAGTTGCTTTTTGAGAAGGATGAGAAGGTAAATATAGCTTTGCAAGATGGTGATACTATAATTGTTCCTACAAAGGTAAATAGGATATATGTATTGGGTTATGTATCTAAACCACAAGCATTTACTCTTGTAACATCAGAAGGTATGGCTTTAGGAGAAAGTGATATAAGGGAAGGAGCCAAAATCAGTGAGTTTATTAGTAGAGCAGGAGGGATATTACCATTTGGTAGTCAAAGAAAGGTACAGATTATCAGAGAAGGTAAAGTGATAAAAGAAGTAGACTTATTTAAAGTCTTAGTAAAAGGTGATACTAATGAGGAGGCAATAAAATTAATTCCAGGAGATATTATATATGTACCTTTAATGGAAAAAAGTGTAAAAATACTTGGAGAGGTTAAAGCTCCTGGAATTTATGAGATTAAAAAGGGAGAAAAGATAAAAGATTTGATTGAGATGGCTGGAGGTTTTACTGTTAGAGCGGACTTGAAAAATGTTACCCTTGAGAGATACATTACAGAAACAAAGAAGATTATAAATCTTGATTTGACAACATTATTTACTAAGGGTGATGAAACTTATAATATTGAGTTAGAGGATGGAGATATAGTAAACATACCTGTAAGGATGGAGTAAAAAGGTTATGATGAGAAAGTTTATAGTCCTTTTATTTTTCATTCTTCTACTTACAATATCCTTTGCGCAAGAGAAAGTTTACCTAACTCAAATAGATCCGGAAAGTTATATCTTAGGTCCTGGCGATAAGATTAGGGTTTTTTAATAAGAGAAAATAATGTTACTGATACTTTTGACTTGGAAGTTTCTTTAACAGGATCCATATCCTTACCCTTGATTGGAAGTATAAAAATTTCAGGATTAAGTTTGATAAATGCCCAAAAAGAGATTTCGAGGCAATTAATAAGATTTTATCCTAAAAGTGTTGTTTCCATTGATCTTTTATATCCTCGTAATATAAAGGTATTTATTTCTGGTGAGGTAGCAAATCCAGGGACCTATATCCTTTCTGCTTTAAGCAGGTTAGATGATTTAATAAAGATGGCAGGAGGTTTAAGGAGTTCTGCATCAGTTAGGGGGATACAGATAAAGAGGGGAAATAAGATAATAGAAATTGATTACTTACAGTTTTTAAAAAATGGAGATCTAAGCCAAAACCCATATCTTGAAGATGGAGATTTAGTATATGTTCCTTTGATGAAAAAGTATGTGAGGGTACTTGGTCAGGTGAAAAGTCCAGGGATATATGAGATAAGGGAAGGGGAGAAGCTTTTGGATATTATAAATATGGCAGGAGGGTTTACAGCAAGTGCATCTTTATTTGGAGCTACATTAGACAAGATTACAGGAGAAAGAATCGAGCTTGACCTCTATAGTCTATTTTATGGAAAACCAGAAGAGAGAGAAAAGGCGAATTTGGTTTTGCAGGATGGAGATACTATAAGTGTCCTTGCTGAAGTAAAAAGGGTTTATGTGTTAGGATATGTTAAAAATCCTGGACCTGTGCAATTAGTTGAAAAGGTGGGAACTACACCTGAGGGTACGGTGGTATCTGGTCAGACCCAAGAGGGGGCAAAAATAAGTGAAATAATAAATAGTGCTGGAGGAGTTCTACCTAATGGAAGTTTAAGAAATATTGAGATAAGAAGAAAAGGAAATCCAAATGATAAGGTTATAGTTGATTTATATAGAACATTAGTATTGGGGGAAGCATCTGAGGAGGATATTAAAGTTTATCCAGGAGATGTCATATATGTCCCCCCTGTAATTAGAACTATAAAAATATTGGGAGAAGTAAGGAATCCAGGTGTTTATGAGGTAAATCCAGGAGATAAAATAAGGGATATGATTCTTCGTGCTGGAGGATTAACTCCAAAAGCAAGTAGAGAGAATGGGCAATTGGAAAGAGTAGTTGAAAGAAAGAAAGTAGTATATACTTTTAATACAGATAACGTTTTAAAAGGAAAAGAGGAAGATAATTTATCATTGCAAGATGGAGATACTATATACATAGCGGAGAAAAGAAGATTAGTGTATGTATTAGGGCAAGTGAATAATCCTGGTGCTTTTGAATATAAAGAGGGAAGAAGACTCACAGAATATATAAGTCTGGCAGGAGGTTTAAAAGATAGGGCAAATCTAAATAAAGTTTCCATTATAAGAGAGGAGAATGGGGAATCTAAGGTTATTAATGTAAATATGAATGACTTGATAAATAAGGGACAAAGCAAGCTTGATATTGAGATAAAGGAAAATGATATAGTCTTTGTTCCTGAAGTTTTCATAAAGGGCTGGCAGGATATTGTTCAAATAATTATGTCTATTGGAGTAATTAAGACTACAATAGGACCCTTAATAGGATGGTAGGTGATAGAAATGGATGAAGAAATTAGTTTAGTAGAATTATTTCAAGTTATATGGAAGAGAAGAATATTGATTATTACATTATTTATCTTATCTGTTGTAATAGCATTAGTATATAGCCTTTTAGCTCCCAAAATATATTCTGCATCAGCGGTAATTTTGGCTCCTTCTGAGCAGTCTTCTGGGGCTTTGCAAGCACTTGCCTCTAGTCTTCCTATAAGTATTGGAGCTTTAGGACTATCTGGCATTGGAGCAAATTATATAGCAATTTTGAAGAGTAGAAGTGCAGCAGAGTATGTATTTGATAAATTGAAACTGGATAGTTATATTGAAGGAAAAACTCGCGAAGAGAAGATAGAAAATTTAAGAAAGAGTGTAAGAGTAAATTATAATGAGAAAGAAAACACAATCACTATAACTGTAGAGGCAAGGGATCCTAAACTTTCTGCAGATATTGCTAATAGTTTTATATCCGCATTAGACAAAATTATTAGTTCTTTAAATATTAGCTCTGCCAAAAGAGAGAGAATGTTTCTTGAAGAACAATTAAAAAGAGTGGAAAAAGATTTAAAGCAAGCGGAAGAAAAATTAAAAGAATTTCAGGAGAAAAATCTTCTTTTTGATGTAGATACTGAAGCAAAAACAATAATTGATAATTTGGCAAAATTATATTCTGATAGAGAATCAACTGAAATGTCTATAACTCTTGCAAAAAGAAATCTCACCGATTTACAAAACATGCTTATAAGACAGGCAAATATCCAGAAGAGTGATATATTAGCTATCACTTCCTTAACTGAAACTTCTACCTTGGCAAATTGGAGAGAAAAGTTAATTAATCAGGAAATTGATTTGGCGTTGCTTTCCTTAGAGTATGGTCCTGAGCATCCAAAAGTTGCAGCAGTAAAGGCAAGTATAGAGATGACAAAGAAGGCTATGAAAGATGAAATAGAAAGATTAGTTAAGGCAATCGGAAATTCATCTCTTGATCAGCTTTTCCAACTACAACTAAGTATTATATTTAACTCCGCAAAGAAAAAGGCATTAGATGAAGTAATTTCTAAATACGAGAAGAAACTGAGTAATCTTCCTGCTTTGGGGCTTGAATTGGCAAGGTTGATGAGAAATGTAAAGGTTCAAGAGACAGTGTATACTTTGCTTACTTCTCAATATGAGCAGGCTAAAGTAAATGAGGCAAAAGAGTCTATTACAATACAGGTAGTTGATTATGCAATACCTCCTGAGAAAAAGAGTAAACCTTCCACTACTTTAAATGTGCTTGTGGCAGGAGTAAGCAGTGTATTCTTAGGCATATTTTTAGCCTTTTTCTTAGAATTTTGGGTAAAGTTTAAAGAGGAATTAAAAAAGGCTGGAGTGTGAGCTATGGAGAAGAAGATTTTAGTAACTGGTGGTGCTGGTTATATAGGTAGTCATGTAGTTAAGGATTTATTGAAAAGAGGATATCAGGTTATTGTAATTGATAATTTGGAAAAAGGACATAGATCCGCTGTTAAAACTCCCTACTTTTATAATATAGATCTTAGAGATAAAAAGAAACTTGCTGATTTTTTTTCATCTAATAAAATCATCGGGGTGCTACATTTTGCAGCTGCAAGTTTGGTGGGGGAGTCTATGACAAACCCATATAAATATTTTGAAAACAATATATTGGGGGGATTAAATCTTCTTGATTGTATGGTTAGAAATGATGTAAAGTATATAATATTTTCTTCAACTGCAGCTGTATATGGAGAACCTATTGAAATTCCTATAAAAGAAGATCATCCAACAGTTCCTACAAGTGTATATGGAGCATCTAAATTAATGTTTGAGGATATTTTAAAATGGTATGATAGAATTTATGGGGTAAAGTTTATTTCTCTACGATATTTTAATGCTGCAGGTGCGGACCCTGAGGGAGAATTAGGAGAAGATCATAATCCAGAGACTCATCTTATTCCTTTGATTTTGAAGACTGCTCTTGGATTGAGAGAATATATTGAAATTTATGGCACTGATTATCCTACACCAGATGGTACTTGCATCAGAGATTATATACATATTTCTGATCTAAGTTATGCCCATATATTAGCCTTAGAAGCCTTATTTAATGGAAAAAGTTCTGATTATTATAACTTAGGAAATTCAAGGGGCTTTTCTGTAAAGGAAGTGATAAGAATAGCAGAAAAGGTAGTAGGCAGAAATATACCCGTAAAAGAGGGACCAAGAAGACCTGGAGATCCTGCAGTGCTTATAGCAAGTTCAGAAAAGATAAAAAAGGATTTAGGATGGGAACCAAAATATAAAGAATTGGAAGATATTATTAAAACCGCATGGAATTGGTTTAAAAACCATCCAAATGGTTATTCTGATTAATTTGTGATATAATTTAAGTATGAAGAAGGAGAAAAAAGTAGTTGCGGTAAATAGAAGAGCAAGACATGATTATTTTATTCTCGAAACTTACGAAGCTGGGATAGCTCTTACTGGAACAGAGGTGAAGTCCTTAAGAGAAGGAAAAGTAAGCTTAGTTGATAGCTATGCAGATATTAAGAATGGAGAGTTATGGCTTTATGATTTACATATTAGTCCTTATGATAAAGGAAATATATATAACCATGATCCAAAAAGACCGAGAAAATTATTGATGCATAAAGATGAGATAGCCCATTTAATTGGAAAAATAAAAGAAAAAGGCTTGACATTGATTCCTCTTTCTATATATTTTAATAATAGAGGATGGGCAAAAGTAGAATTAGGGCTTGCTAAAGGAAAGAAACTTTACGATAAGAGACGGGATTTAGCAGAAAAGGCGGAAAAAAGAGAACTAGAAAGAGCCTTTAAGATAAAGTATTAATGGGGGCGAATGGTTTCGACAAGGAGTTTGGGGGTCAAAAACTGCAGGCTGAGGTGCCGTCACCTCATAAAACAACGGCAAAAAAGAAGTGCCAACACAAATTTAGCATTAGCTGCATAATTTAGCAGCTACGTCCTCTTAACCCGGGCTGGCAGGGTTAAGATGGGCGTGAGATTAGCCAGCTATCCCTCTCGACTCCCATAAGAGAGGGAGAAAAAGTATGGGATAGGAATCTATAGAATCCGGCGGAAGGGAGTCTATAGATTCCGAAAAATGTAAAACTTCCGCTAAGCCTGTAGAGGTTTTTGGCTCCTACTCTTTGGACGCGGGTTCGATTCCCGCCGCCTCCACCAATTAATTAAGGAGGAAGTAGTAATTTACAGAAAAATTCTTTTTTATTTATTATTTTTTACCTTTTTATTGGGTTTCTTCTCTTCCTTAGGGGAAGAAATTTTTTCTTTATATTACTTGAATAGCAAAGATAAAATAATAATTACTCCTATCCTCCAAGGGGAAGAAGTTTATTTACCTCTAAAACTTATTTCATCCTTACTTCAAACCACGTTAAAAATAGAGAATAAAAATATTTTCCTTCTTAAAGGAGAAAAAGAAGTTCTTTTTAAAGGGACCATAGGAAATAAAGAAGCAATTATTAGGGATAAAAAATTAAATTTGTTGGAGCCTGTAATGGCTAAGGAAGATGATATTTATATTCCCGCTAAATCTTTTTTCTCCTTTTTAGGTTACAGGTTAATAATTAAAGAAAAAAATATTTATATATTACAAATTTTAGAACAAATTTTAGAAAGTAATGATAAAATATTTATAAAATTTAGAACACAAGATGTTCCCTCTTTTAGTTTCTTTACTTTGAAAGATCCTAATAGATTGGTCATAGATATAAGAGATTGTATAGTCATTGAAAAGAAAGAACAAATCTCGAAAATATCTGGTATTAAACAAATAAGATATTCTCAGTTCTCTACAGAACCATATGTGGTAAGAGTTGTTATTGAATTTACTAAGGGTGTTCTTGATTATAAAATTTCTCAAGCAAAGGGAGAGCTTGTTGTTGATTTTTTTAATTATAAAGAGACCATAAAAGATGAGAAGAAAGTTGGTAGTCTTTTGAATATAAATTGGTCTAAAAATAACGACAAACTAATATTTAATATATCTTTTGACTCTTCCTTTACTTATACTAAGGGAAATTTAAAAGACCCAGAGAGAATATATTATGACTTCTTCCCTAATTTTAAAAACACTCTAACAGATACTATTGTTGTTAATGAAGGTCCTGTAGAAAAAATTCGAATAGGAATTTTAAATAATGAAACAAAAAATCTAAGAATTGTCTTTGATGTTTATACTTCTACCATAGCTGAGGAAGAAAGCTTTACAAATACGTTAAGGGTATCATTCCCTATTCAAGAGAATAGTGAGAAAACAGAAGAAAATTTTAGGAATAAGTTTGTTATTTTTATTGATCCAGGACATGGAGGAACAGATCCCGGTGCAATTTACTCTAATATACAGGAAAAGGATTTGAATCTGAAAATTTCACTAAAGCTTGCAGATATTTTAAAAAAGGCTGGCTATAATGTGGTTCTTTTAAGAGATAAAGATGTAACTGTCACATTGGATGAGAGGGTAAATATAGTAAAGGATTATTTAAATAGCAATAATAATTCTAATCAAGAAAAATTTCTATTCATCAGTATTCATTCTAATGCTGCACTTTCACCTGAAATAAAGGGAATAGAACTTTATTATGCTACTGATTTCTCTCTTCCCTTTGCACAGACTATTTATCGAGTTCTTTCAAGATATTATAATGTAAGAAATATGAGACAAGGAAGATTCTATGTATTGTCTCGTATTCCTATACCAGGAATTATAATTGAAACTGGTTTTTTGAGCAATGACGATGAAAGAAAATTATTAACAACAGAAGAATATCAAAATAATTTAGTAGAAAAAATACAGGAGGCAATAGAAGAATGGGTAAAAAGTTTGGGATCTTAGATTCTGGTGTTGGTGGACTTACAGTATTAAAAAGTCTTGTTGATAATAGTATAACAAGGGATGTTATCTATTTTGCGGATACAAAGTATTTTCCTTATGGTATTAAACCTGTAGATTTTATTCAGAAGAGAGTTGAGGATATAGTACAATTTTTTATAGAGCAAAAGGTAGATGAAGTAATTATAGCGTGTAATACTGCCTCTTCAAATGCTTATGAATATCTTAAATCCCGATTTTCCATTCCCATATATAGCATAGTTCATTCTGCAATTTTAGGTTTGTCAAATTTCAAAGGAGAAAAAATAGGGGTTTTAGCTACTCGTAGAACGAAGGAGAGTGGTGTATATCCATATCTAATTAAAAAAGAGTATGGGAATATAGAGGTCTTTGTAGAATCCTGTAGTGAAGGACCTCTTTTAGATGTTATTGAAATGGGAATAATAGATGGAGAAATTGTAGAAAAGGAACTAAATAAATGCTTAAAGCCACTCTTAGATAAAGGAATAGATGGACTGATTCTTGGTTGTACTCATTTACCTTTTGTGGCTCCTGTTATCAAAAGGAATTATCCAAATCTTACTATTATAGATCCATCTGAGGAGATTTTAAGATTAGTTACAAAGGATGACAATAAAAGTGAGTATTATAATATTATTATTTATGTGAGTGATAAAGAGAAGGAATTTCAAGAGATTGTTCATAATCTATTGAAGGTTGACTGGAAGGTTGAAAGAAAAGATTTAGAAAGGAGTGAATTAAGTGTTATCAAGGGAGAGATTGGTAAATAGATTTATTGAAATGGTAAGAATTCCAAGTATATCTTTTAAAGAAGGAGAATTCAGTAGTTATATTAAAAAAGAATTTGAAAGACTTAATATAAGGTTTAAAGAAGATAATGCAGGAAAAAAGATTGGAAGTAATGCAAATAATTTAATTGGCTATTTAGAAGGGGATGGGGAACCTTTCTTTATTTGTGCACATATGGATACTGTAACTCCAGGAGAAAATATTAATCCCATAATCCTTGATGGAAATATAATAACTGACGGAAATACTATTCTTGGTGCTGATGATAAAGCTGCAATTAGTGCAATTTTGGAGGCAATTACTGCTCTAAAAGAAGATAACATAAAAGTAAAAAGGGCGGAAATAGTATTTACCATAGCTGAAGAAGTTGGCTTACTTGGAGCAAAAAATTTAGATTTTTCATTGTTAAACTCAAAGTTTGGGTATGTTCTTGATGCAGATGGAGATTTAGGAACTGTTATAACAAAAGCTCCTTATCATTCAAGATTCTATATAAATATCTATGGAAAGGCTTCTCATGCTGGTGCGGAGCCTGAAAAAGGTGTGAACGCAATTTTACTTGCAAGTGAGTTTCTTCTTGAGTCAAGATGGGGTAAATTGGACGAGGAGACAACTGGAAATGTGGGTATTATAAGAGGAGGAAGAGCCACGAATATTATTCCAGATGAAGTTTATTTAGAGGGAGAGTTCAGAAGTTTGGATAACAATAAAGTAGAAGCTTGTTTTGATAATCTAAAAAATAGTCTTAAAAAGATTGAACTAAAACAAGGGAAATGGGAATTGAAAAGAGAAGATTTATATAAAGGGTATAGCATAAAGGATGATGAGGATGTTATTAAAAATATAAATAATGTCTTTAAAAAATTGGGAATTGAATTGAAACTCAAATCTACAATCGGTGGAAGTGATGCAAATATATTTAATGAAAAGGGGATTAAGGCATTAAATGTAGGAATTGCAATTGAAAATCCCCATTCTGTAGAAGAAAAAGTGAAGATAGATAATTTATTTAATCTTTCAAAAATAGTATATGAGTTGTTAAAAGGAGAATGATGTATGGGAGAAAAGACTATTGTCCTTGGTGTTATTGGAGCGGATGTACATGCAGTAGGCTTAAGAGTTTTGGATTATGCATTAAGGAATGCGGGATTTGATGTTGTAAATATTGGGGTCTTATCTTCTCAAGAGGACTTTATCAAGGCTGCATTAGAGACAGGAGCAAGGGCTATATTGGTTTCTTCTTTATATGGACACGCTGAATTAGATTGTCAAGGTTTTAAAGAAAAATTGATTGAAGCAGGTTTGGAAAACATTATCCTCTATATAGGTGGTAATTTAGGTGTAGGGCAGAAAGATTGGAAAGAAGTAGAAGAAAAATTTAAGCAACTTGGATTTCATAGAGTTTATCCACCAAAGACACTGCCTGATGAAGTTATAGAAGATCTAAAAAAGGATTTAGGACTTAAGTAGTATGCTGGGATTGTTTTTTGATTTGGGTAGTACTTTTACTAAGGTATCTGCTTTTGATTTGGATAAATGCGAGCTTATTGCCAAGGCTAAAGCTCCGTCAACAGCAAATATTGATATAACTATAGGATTAAATAATGCATTATCTGAAGTTTTTAAGCAGACAGGTAAGAAAATAGAAGATTTTGACGTGAGAAGAGCAACAAGTAGTGCAAAAGGTGGGTTAAGAATTGTAGCAGTTGGTTTAGTCCCAGATTTAACTGCAGAGGCAGCAAAAAGAGCCTCCCTTGGTGCTGGTGCAAAGGTGATAAAAACCTATAGCTATGAACTTTCGGAAAGTGATTTGGATGAAATTTATAGATTGAAACCTGATTTGATAGTTTTGGCGGGCGGAACAGATGGCGGAAACAAATATTACCCTCTTATTAATGCTAAAAAACTTAGTAGTTTAGATTTAGATATACCAGTCATTTATGCTGGAAATAAGGATGTAGCTGATGAGGTTCATAGGATATTTGAGAAAGCAAAAAAGGAAATTTATATAACTGAAAATGTAATGCCAGAATTTGGTGTATTAAATATAACACCTGTTCAAAGCAAGATAAGAGAGATTTTTTTAGAAAGATTAATAATATCAAAGGGATTGGATAAGGCAAAAAAATTTGTAGATAGTATAGTAATGCCTACTCCTCTTGCAGTACTGAAGGCATGTGAGAAGTTTTCAAGTTTAAATGGAGAAACAATGCTAGTTGATGTAGGTGGAGCTACCACTGATGTTTGTTCTGTTGCGTCTGGAAAACCAACTCAAAGTTTTGTTATTTTAAAAGGATTACCAGAACCTTATGTAAAGAGAACTGTCGAGGGAGATTTAGGGGTTAGGGTTAGTGCTTACTCGTTATGGGAAGCTGTAAGTGAAGAAGTATGGAAAAATTTATTGGGTAATCTCAATTCCTATAGAGAAAAGGTGAAATTTTTGTCAGAGAATACGGATTTTATTCCAACAAAAGAAGAAGACATATATTTTGATCATGTATTGGCTTCTGTTGCAATAGATATAGCAGTAAGAAGACATGTGGGACATATTGAGGTTGTTTATTCTCCTATGGGAAGTTTGTACTTTCAGTATGGAAAAGATTTAACTGATGTAAGGGCTTTAATAGGTACTGGTGGACCTTTAATTTATAACCCATATAATTTGAAATCAATATCCTTTGCCTTATTTAATCCAAATGAACCTTTTGTTCTTAAACCTAAAAATCCAGATATTTTTATTGACAAGGAGTATATATTATATGCAATAGGTTTAATTTCAGAAATTTTCCCAGAGAAATCTGATAAACTAATCTCAAAATATATTGTAAGGGTTTCAAAGGAGGAAAGGTCTAATGATATTAAAAAATAAAAGATGGGATGAGAATTATTTTTTTAGGATGAGAGATGAAGTTTTAAATACGTGGATTACTGGCAAAGAAGTAGATCTTAATCTTGGAATAGAATATCAGAAAAGTCTTCCTGATAATAAAAGGTGTGATTATGTGTTAAAAACTGCAGAGAAAGAGAAAAAGATACTATTACAGCCACGGGCTGGAGTTCCTATATTAAAGGATCATATAGAACTACTTAAGTATTTAGAGGAAAATGGTGCAGATTTGTTACCTACAACAATTGATAGTTACACTCGCCAGAATAGATATAAGGAAGCTCAAAATGGTCTTGAAGAAAGTTTAAGAGAAGGAAGACATCTTTTAAATGGTTTTCCAGCAGTAAACTATGGAGTAAAAGGATGTAGAGAGATAATAGAAAATGTTAATGTTCCTGTGGAAGTAAGACATGGATCTCCTGATGCAAGACTATTAGCAGAAATAACTTTATGCTCTGGTTTTACTTCTTTTGAGGGGGGAGGAATTTCTTATAATATACCATACGCAAAGGATGTACCCTTAGAAACTTCTCTCCTTTATTGGCAATATGTGGATTATCTGGTAGGATATTATGCAAATCATGGAATTATTATAAATAGAGAGTCCTTTGGACCTCTAACGGGCACTTTAGTTCCACCTTGCATATCAATTAGTATAGGAATCATAGAGGCACTTCTTGCAGCTGAACAGGGGGTAAAGAGTATAAGCGTAGGATATGGACAGGGAGGTAATTTAATTCAGGATGTAGCTGCAGTAAGGGTTATGTATAATCTCACAAAGAAATTCTTAAATGATTTTGGTTACTATGATGTACATGTAACGACAGTTTTTCATCATTGGATGGGAGGATTTCCTGAAGATTATGCAAAAGCCTTTGCAGTTATAAGTTATGGAACTATTCCTGGTGTTTTGGCTCCTGCAAGTAAGATTATTGTTAAGACTCCACAGGAAGCAATTGGAATTCCTACAAAAGAAGCAAATGGCGAAGCATTAAGGAATACAAGACAAATAATGCAAATGTTAGAAAATCAAAACTTTATAGACGAGAAATTAATTTCAGAAGAGGAAGAGATTATAAAAAATGAAGTGCTCAGCATTTTAAACAAGGTTTATGAGTTGGGCGATGGTGATTTCTTAATAGGAACAGTAAGGGCTTTTTCTGCTGGAGTATTAGATGTTCCTTTTGCTCCAAGTAAATATGCTTTAGGTAGAGTCATGCCTGTACGGGATAATAATGGAGCTATAAGATTTTTTGATTTTGGAAACATCCCAATACCTGAAGAGATTAAAAATTATCATAGAGAGAAATTAGAAGAGAGAGCTAAGTTTGAGAAAAGACCTGTTTCTTTCCAAATGGTGTTAGATGATATTTATGCTATAAGTAGAGGAAGATTAATAGGAAGACCAAGGAGATAGATAACTATGAGAATAAAAAAGGCTTTATATTCTATTGGGCTTTCGGGTTTTTATTTTGATGATCAAAGAGCCATAAAAGCAGGTGCAAGAGAGGATGGTTTTGCTTATAGAGGTGTTCCATTGACAAATGGTTTTAACGCAGTTCGCCAAAAGGGAGAAAGTTTATCAATAATATTTATCTTGGAGGATGACTCTATAGCTTTCGGAGATTGTGCTGCAATACAATACTCTGGTGCTGGTGGAAGGGAGCCACTATTTAGAGCAAAAGACTTTGTAGAAATTATCACCGATATTATTTATCCTAACATTGTAAACAAAGAATGGAGAAGTTTTAGAGAACTATCAGAGATAATTGAAGATTGGAATATAGGAACAATTAAGCTACACTCCGCACTTAGATATGGCTTAACACAGGCAGTTCTTGATGCTTTTTCCAAAAGTCAGAGAAAAACCATGACTGAAATAATAGCGGAGGAGTATAATCTACCAGTAGTTGCCAAAAGAGTACCTATATTTTGTCAGTCGGGAGATGACAGATACAACAATGTTGATAAGATGATCATGAAGAGGGCGGATGTATTACCTCACGGACTAATTAATAATGTAGAAACGAAGTTGGGATGGAGAGGCGAAAAATTAATAGAATACTTGGGTTGGATAAAGGAGAGGGTGAAGATTTTGGGAGATGAAAATTATAAGCCAATCTTCCATATAGATGTATATGGAACTATTGGCATAGCCTTTAATTACAATTTAGAGGAGATTACTAATTATTTTGCTCAGTTAGAAAAAATTGCCTATCCTTATAAGCTTAGAATTGAAGGTCCTGTAGATTTGGAAAACAAAGAGGCTCAAATTGAATATCTAAGTAAGTTGAAAAGAGCTTTGCGTGAGAAAGGAATTCATGTGGAGATTGTTGCGGATGAGTGGTGTAATAGTTTGGAAGATATAAAAGACTTTATAAATGCTGATGCTGTAGATATGATACAAATAAAGACTCCTGTCCTTGGTAGCATTCACAAGTCAATAGAAGCGGTATTATTGTGTAAGAAAAATAAAGTTGGTGCTTATGTTGGAGGAACATGTAATGAAACAGATAGATCTGCCCAAATATCGGTCCATATTGCATTAGCAACTCAGGCGGATCAGATATTAGCAAAGCCTGGCATGGGTGTTGATGAGGGGTTGATGATTGTAAACAATGAGATGGAGAGAACAATAGCTATTCTTAATGCGAGAGGTTATAAATAAATGATTAAGATTTATTCACCAACTGCTATATTGGGTTATGGTTTTCCTTTAGAAAGTCATAAGGAAGCTTATAGGGAAAAACCTGATTTAATTGCGGTAGATGCAGGTTCTACAGATCCTGGTCCTTATTATTTAGGAAAGGGTATATCTTTTGTTGAGGCTGAGGCAGTAAAGAGAGATCTATCACTACTATTGACTTTGGCTAAAGATTTGGATATTCCCTTAATAATTGGAAGTGCTGGAGGATGTGGGACAAAATCATCAGTGGACTTCACCTATTCTATAGTAGAAAGTCTATGTAAAGAATTAAATATTCATTTTAAGGTTTCTATTATTTACACTGATGTGGATAAAGAAAGAGTAAAAAAGGCATTGAAAGATGGAAATATTCGTAGTTTAGATGGCTCTTTTGAGCTGAATGAAAGTATAATTGATAGATGCACAAATATTACTGCTCAGATTGGTATAGAACCATTTATGGAAGCGATAAAGGAAGATGCTCAAGTAATTATTGCTGGGAGAAGCTACGATCCAGCACCTTTTGCAGTAATACCTGTTATGAAAGGTTATGATATGGGACTTTCTTTGCATTTAGGCAAAATCTTGGAATGTGGAGCTATTGCCAGTGAACCTGGTAGCGGAAGAGATGGTTTAATAGGAGTCCTAAGCTCAGATTATTTTGATGTTTTTCCTCTTAATCCAAGAAGAAGGTGCACAGTGCTTTCAGTCTCTGCCCATACTCTATACGAAAAGTCAGATCCTTATCACTTAGCAGGTCCTGATGGAACTATCTCTTTAGAAGAAACAAAGTTTTCTCAAATTAATGAGAGAATGGTAAGGGTGACTGGTACAAAGTTTATACCACCAAAGGAAAAATGGATAAAGATTGAAGGAGCAGAATTTATTGGTTTTAGAAGCGTATGTTTTGCAGGAATTAGAGATCCTATATTTATATCACAGATAGATAATATACTAAGTGAAATGGAATTAATAACAAAAGAAAATTTTCCAGATTGGATAGATAAGTTTAAAATACATTTCCATTTGTATGGGAAAAATGGTGTAATGGGAAAATGGGAGAAAAATAAAGAAGCTTGTCATGAGATAGGACTTTTAATTGAAGTTCTTAGTGAAAACGAAAAAATTGCGAAGACTGTTATAGGTTTTATTAGATCTACTCTTCTTCATTATGGATATCCTGGAAGAATATCTACTGCTGGTAACCTGGCTTTTCCTTTTTCTCCTTCTGATGTAATATGGGGAGAAGTTTTTAGATTCTCTATTTATCATCTCATTAAAGAAAATTATTTAGATATTTCTATCATTAAAAAAGAGGTTTGAGATATGAAATTAATTGATATTGCGAGGGTGATAAGGACAAAGAATAGTGGTCCCTTTATTATAACAATTGACATAATTTTTAAAGATGAACAAATGTATTATAAATTGAAAAAAAGAAATTATTTCTCTTCTGATTGGTGGGCAAGCTTATATAATATTCCTCCTGAGGATGTATTATCTGTTTTTTATTTTGATCCAGCTTTTGCTGTAAAAGCTAATATTAAAAGATACATATCCTCTGGAGATTTTGGAGATTCTGACGTTTATGGTGCCCAACAACATGCTCCTCTTTTGGAGGTTGAGATAGAAGATGAGAATGGTTAATGCTAATGAAATTTACGAAAAGGTTAAAGAATTAATTGAGTATGTAAATTTTAATGTTAGGGATGATGTTTTGTTAGAATGGAAAAGAAAAAGGAATGAAGAAGAAAATATTAATGCTAAGATTGTTTTGGATATTCTAATAGAAAATTCCCAAATTGCAAAGGAGAAGAAAATCCCTATTTGTCAAGATTGTGGGATGGTTTTAATCTTTATTGAAAAAGGAGAAGATGTATGTATTGAGGGTCCTATAATGGATTATTTAAACAAAGCAGTGAGAGAAGTATATTTGAATAATTATTTAAGACCATCTGTAGTAAAAGACCCTATCATAAGAGAAAATACCTTTGATAATACACCACCAATTGTTCATTGGGACTATATTCCAGGAGATAATTTAAAGATTAGTGTAATGATAAAAGGATTTGGGAGTGAAAATGCCAGTATGGTTAAGATGCTTCTGCCAACAACGTCCGAAGAGGAAATTATAAATATTGTAGTTGAGCATGTAAAAAACTACGGACCTAATGCATGTCCTCCTTTAATAATTGGTGTTGGTTTAGGTGGTACAATGGAAAAAGCTGTCTATTTATCTAAAAAGGCTATAATGAGACCCCTTTTTAAAAGAAACGATAAAGAGCATTTAAGAAGATTAGAGGAAGAGATATTGAGAAGAGTAAATGATCTAAATATTGGTCCTGGGGGTTTTGGGGGAAAATTAACAGCTTTAGATGTATTTGTAGAAAGCTTTCCTACCCATATAGCAGGTCTTCCTTTGGCAGTTACTTTGCAGTGTTCTGCTGTAAGATGGGGTGAAATTGTTATATGAGGAAAATTTATTTACCATTAAAGGATGAAGTTATTGAGGATTTAAAGGTTGGAGAGTGGGTTAGATTATATGGAGAATGCTATTCTGCAAGGGATGCTGCCCATAAGAGAATAGTTGAGTCTTTAATGAGAGGAGAAAAACTTCCCTTTCAATTAGAAGGCTCAGTAATATATTATATGGGACCCTCTCCCACTCCTCCTGGGAGAATTATTGGGGCTTGTGGTCCAACTACAAGTATGAGAATGGATCCCTATGTTCCAATTTTGCTGGAAAAAGGAGTAAAAGGATTTATTGGTAAAGGAAAGAGAGGAGAAGAAGTTAGAACTGCTATTAGAAAATACAAAGGTATTTATTTTGCTACAGTAGGAGGAGCAGGTGCTTATTTTTCTGAGAGAATAAAGAGGTTCCAGCTTGTTGGATATGAAGATTTAGGTCCGGAAGCAATTTATCTCTTAGAACTATATGATTTTCCTGTAATGGTAGCAATAGACTCCTCTGGTAGAGATTATTATTTAGAAAAATGAAAAGCGAGAAAGTTCTACTAAGACAAGCCGTTTATTATGCTCCAAGAGGAGAGGCACGTTTAGTTCTTCTTGGCAATATAATTTCTCACAATTATCTTTCACCCTTCGATAAATTGATAGGTATAATAGGTTCTGCTGGCTCTGGAAAATCTCTATTGATAAGAGGGCTCTTTCCAGGACTAAATCTAACAAATGATGATGAAGGAATATATAGACGTCCATTACCATTATTAGAAGATTATGAAAGGAATGTTTTCAGGGATTATATTTATCATGTTGATGTAAGGTTTGAGCTTGCCTTTGTATCAATTTATATATTGGCAGAAGCAATTAAAAGAGCTTTAGAAAAGGATAGAAAGGTTGTAGTGGAACATTTTGAAGTAATATACCCTTATTTAAAGAGGAATGCGGATATACTAATAGGTATTGGTGAAGAGGTTATTATAGTAAGACCAAACATATTTGGTCCAGAACCTCAGGAAATTGCGGATATAGTTTTTAAATCTCTCGAATTCCGGTTAAAAGCTCATACCGCAGAAGACTTAACAGGAATTGTCTTAGAAGATTATGGATATTCGAGATTAATAGAAGCTCATAGTGATGTTATACATGGATTTGTTATATTTCTCAAAGAAAAACCTCATATAGAGATTGACTTGATTGAGCAAGAAGTAAGAAAGTATATATCTATGAATTTACCTGTTAGCTATTATGATTCTCAGCATATAAAGATTGGTGATAAGATTATTAAATGTACAGGTCCTCGTTTGCATGTAGAAAGTACTGGTAAAATAGATGAGTTCGTATTGTATCCAGAATACATATATTCACCTATTGATGATTGTTTTCTTTTAGTTGGTTTTGTAAGTATGGAAGAGTATAATAAGGTATTAAAAATACTAAAGGAGAAAGGGTAAGAGTATGATAAGAGCGGATAAAAGAAGTAATTCGGATTTAAGACCTATACGTATATTTAGAAACTATCTTAAATATCCTTTAGGTTCTGTATTAATAGAGATGGGAGAAACGAAAGTTTTATGTGCTGTCTCGATAGAAGATAAAGTACCTCCTTTTTTAAAAGGAACAAATCAAGGCTGGCTTACAGCAGAATATGGAATGTTACCTGGCTCAACACCTGAAAGAAAGGTGAGAGATGTAACAAAAGGCATGATAAATGGAAGGTCTCATGAAATTCAAAGACTCATTGGTAGATCCTTGAGGGCAGTTGTTGACTTAAGTAAGTTAGGAGAGAGAACTATATGGGTTGATGCAGATGTAATTCAGGCGGATGGAGGCACAAGAACAGCTGCTATTACTGGTGCTTTTGTAGCTCTCTATGATGCACTGACTAAATTAAAAAGAGAGGGAGTTATAAAAGAATTTCCCATAAAGGAATTTTTAGCAGCAGTTTCAGTAGGGATACTCGATAATGAGATTCTTTTGGATTTAGCAGCTCAAGAAGATATGAGAGCGGAAGTTGATTTTAATGTTGTAATGACTGAGACTTTTAAAATTGTAGAGATACAGGGAACAGCAGAAAAAACTCCTTTTACCCTTGAGCAGTTAGAAAAAATGCTAAGTTTAGCTCAAAAAGGTATTGCACAGTTAATAGAAGCACAAAAAAGGGTTTTGGGGTTATTATGAGAAAAATTGTTTTAGCGACCATGAATGATAACAAAATAAGAGAAATAAAGGAAATATTAAAGGATATTTCAGGGTTTTTGGTTAGTCCAAAGGAATTTTCTATATATGAGTTACCAGAAGAAAGTGGATCCTCATATAGAGAAAATGCTCTTATAAAGGCACTCTATGTGTGTGAAAAAACAAATCTTCCTGCAATAGGAGAGGACTCTGGTTTAGAGATTAAATTTTTGAATAATGAACCTGGCATATACTCTTCAAGATATTTAGGAGATATATCCTATGAAGAGAGAATGCGTTTGATTCTTGATAAGATGAAGAATGTGGAATGGGAGGATAGAGTGGCAGAATTTGTATGTTGTTTAGCTATAATAACTCCTGAAGATAAAGAAAATCCAATTTTTATTGAAGAAAGAGTTCAGGGGTATATAAATTGGGAAATTAAGGGAAATTTTGGTTTTGGTTATGATCCCATATTTTATTATCCACCCCTAAGAAAAACTTTTGGCGAATTATCTAATGAAGATAAGAATAAGATAAGCCATAGGACAAAGGCTTTTCTTAAGGCAAAGGAGATTATTAAAAATTTAATTGAGGAGGGCAATCATGAAGGAAGTTATTTTCACCGATAATGCACCCAAAGCTATAGGTCCGTATTCTCAGGCGATCAAAGTTGGAAATTTTGTTTTTATATCTGGTCAAATACCTATAGATCCAAAAACTGGAAATTTGGTGGAAGGGGACATTAAAGAACAAACTAAAAGAGTAATAGAAAATATAAAGGCTATAATTGAAAGTATAGGAGGAAGTTTAGAAAATATAGTTAAAACAACAGTTTTTCTGAAAAGCCTTGAGGAGTTTTCTCAAATGAATGAAGTTTATGCAGAATACTTTAAAGATAAGCCACCTGCACGCTCAACAGTAGAGGTTTCAAGACTTCCAAAGGATGTACGTATTGAAATTGAAGCAACTGCTATAATTTAGAGCAATATGATACCTTTAAAGGATAATATACCATCAAGAAGGTTTCCAATTGTAAATATTACCCTTATTGTGATTAATTTTATTGTGTTTTTTTGGGAATTGAGTTTGGGTAATAATTTACGAGAGTTCGTATTTTGGAAATATGGTTTTATTCCTCAACGGCTATTCGAATTATCCATGTTCCCTCATAATATTCTCACTTTGTTTACCTCTATCTTTTTACATGGAGGATGGGCTCATATCTTGGGAAACATGTTATATTTATATATCTTTGGGGACAATGTGGAAGATAGTATGGGACATTTTAGATATCTAATTTTTTATCTTTCAGCAGGAATATTTGCCAACTTAGTGCAGGGAATTTTTAGTTTTAATAAATTAATTCCCACTATAGGAGCAAGTGGGGCAATAGCGGGTGTTTTAGGAGCATATTTAGTTTATTTTCCTAGCGCAAAAATTTTAACTTTTGCCATATTAGGATTTTTTATAGAATTCATTTATATTCCTGCAGGTTTTTACTTACTTTTTTGGTTTTTAATTCAACTTTTTTCTGGAATGTTTTCTTTAGCCTTATATGAATTTACAGGGGGAGTTGCTTGGTGGGCTCATATTGGAGGGTTTGTTTTTGGATTAATTCTTGCTCCAAGATTAAAAAAATATAGAAGATACCATTTTTACTATTACTAAGGAGGTGTATATTTAATGTTTTGGGATATTTTTTGGTTAATATTTTTAATATCCGCCTTTTCTCCAATTGTAAGACAGAGGATAATTGAGGCGGAAAGATATAGAATAATCCAATCTTTGGAGAAAAAGAGGGGATCTAGAGTAATAACTTTAATTCATCGTCAAGAAGCTATGAGCCTTTTGGGTGTTCCTATTGCAAGATACATTAATATAGAAGATTCAGAGGAAGTTTTAAGGGCAATTAGATTAACTCCTGAAGATATGCCAATTGATTTAGTATTGCACACTCCAGGTGGGTTAGTTTTAGCAGCAGAACAGATTGCTCATGCCTTAAGTCAACATAAAGGAAAAGTTACTGTGTTTGTTCCTCATTATGCTATGTCTGGTGGAACTTTTATTGCCCTTGCTGCTGATGAGATAGTCATGGATGAGAATGCAGTTTTAGGTCCTGTTGATCCTCAACTTGGAGAGTATCCAGCGGCATCCATTCTTTCCGCAGTAAATAAAAAAGGTATAGATAAGGTTGAAGATAAAACTCTTATTCTGGCAGATATAGCAGAAAAAGCTATGAATCAGGTTAAGAATGCAGTTTATGAACTTCTGAGGAATAATAACATGTCTGAAGAAAAAGCTATGGAAATTGCAGAGATTTTAACGTCTGGAAGATGGACTCATGATTATCCAATTACTGTTGAAGAGGCAATAAAAATTGGCCTCCCTGTAAAAGTAGGTTTACCTCCTGAGATTTATGCATTAATGAGTTTATACCCTCAAACTCAAACTGGAAAACCATCGGTTCAATACATTCCTGTCCCCTATAAGGGTAGATATGGAAAAGAATAAATAAAAAATTATTATTGACATAGAGGGGGGTTTGATGTATATTTAGCTTTGAATTTTAAAAGGAAAGGGGTATAGAGAGAAGAGAGATGTTAGGACCGCATCTTGTTTTAGATTTATATGGGTGTCCCAAAGAGTTATTAGAGGATGTCAATTATATATATAGAGTTCTTGATGAACTTCCAACAATGATTGGTATGCACAAAATCATGCCTCCATATGTTATTAGATATCTTCCTGAAGAAGATCCCATGGATTGGGGGGTCTCTGGAGTAGTTATTATTGCAGAAAGTCACATAGCAATTCATACGTGGCCTGATTTAAATTATGTAAGTATAGATATTTTCTCCTGTAAATTATTTGATATAGATAAAGCTAAAGCTATTATTGAAGAAAAATTCAAACCAGAGAAGATAGAATGGGAGATCTTAGTAAGAGGAAGAGAGTTTCCTGTCCATCTTTTGAGAAGAGGTAGAAATGGAGCAGGTTAAACTGAATCCTTCTTTTGCAGGAGTTTCTAATGTTACATTTGATAAGGCTCAGGTGGTTGTTGTTCCTCTTTCCTATGAGGTAACAACTTCTTATAGAAAAGGTACAAAAGAAGGTCCCAGTGCAATTCTAAGCGCATCTTACAATTTGGAGCTTTATGATGAAGAATTAGATACAATACCTGCGGAAATAGGTATTTATACTTACCCTGAGCCTTTGCTTCCTATTAGCGACTTAGTTTTACCACTCAAATACATAAAAGATTTAACCATTGATTTAATAAATAAGAGGAAGTTTCCAATTTTTTTAGGTGGAGAGCATACTATTACTATTGGGATACTATCTGCATATAAAGAAAAATTTGGTAGTTTTAGTGTTTTGCATTTGGACGCCCATGCTGATCTAAGAGAGGAATATGAGGGTACATCTTATCATCATGCTTGTGCTCTAAGGAAAGCTGGGGAAAGTCTTCCTTTAGTTCAGGTGGGCATAAGGAGTCTTTCAAAAGAAGAAAGAGATTTTATCAATAGGAAAGAAAATATCAAGGTTTTTTGGGCATATGAAATCCGAGAGGATAAAAATTGGCTATCCAAAGTGATAGATTCCTTAGATGATAATGTTTATATCACTTTGGATTTAGATGTTTTTGACCCTTCATTGATTCCCTCAGTAGGAACACCAGAGCCTTATGGTCTAAACTGGTTTGAGGTTACTTCGTTGTTAAAGGAAGTTTTTAAAAATAAAAGAGTTTTAGGAATAGATGTGGTTGAGTTTTCACCAATTCCTGGTTTTATTGCTCCAGATTATATAGTGGCTCGCTTAATATATAAGATTATTGGATATTATAAAGAGTTTTCTAAGAAATGATTAAGATTGCTTTAGTCTTTGGAACAAGACCCGAAGCTATAAAAATGGCTCCCCTTGCTTATGCCTTGAAAAACTCTAAAGAGTTTTTTGTGCAAATCATTTTATCCGCCCAACATAGAGAACTTTTAGATCAGGTAATGGATTTATTTGGTCTTGATGCGGATTACGACTTAAATGTTATGGAGGAGGGTCAGACTCTAACTGATATTACTGTAAAGGTTTTACAGGGATTAAGAGATATATGGGAGAAAGATAAACCTGATATGGTACTTGTTCACGGAGATACAACAACCACATTTTCTGCAAGTTTATCCGCCTTCTACTATAAAATTCCTATTGGTCATGTAGAGGCTGGTTTAAGAACTTATAATAAATACCAGCCATATCCAGAGGAGATGAATAGGCATCTTACAGGAGTTTTAGCGGATATCCATTTTGCTCCAACAAAATCAGCTAAAGTTAATTTGATTAAGGAGAATATACCTGAAGATAAAATATTTGTTACTGGAAATACTGTGATTGATGCCTTTTTATTTGTATACAAAAATTTAGGTGATTTTAAGCCTTCTGAAGTTCCTATATTGGATGGAAAAAAAATGATATTAATAACAAGTCATAGAAGAGAAAATTGGGGAGATCCCATGAAAAATATTGCTCTTGCTTTAAAGGATTTATTAGATAAGTTTGAAGATATTTATATAGTTTTCCCTATGCATCCTAATCCATTAATAAGGGATGCATTTTCACCAATTTTAGGATCTCACGAAAGAGTATTTATAATTCCACCTGTAGATTATCGTACAATGGTATATTTAATATCTAATTCCTATTTAGTATTGACAGATTCTGGAGGTATTCAGGAAGAAGCTCCTTCAATAGGAAAACCAGTTTTAGTTTTGAGGGATGTCACTGAGAGACCAGAAGCAGTAAGGGCTGGAACTGTAAAATTAGTAGGAACATCAAGGGAAAAAATTGTGGAAGAAGTATCTAACTTAATAATGAATAAAGAAATGTATGAGAAGATGTCAAATGCTGTTAATCCTTATGGGGATGGAAGAGCAAGCGAAAGAATAGTTCAAGCTCTTAGATATTATTTCAAACTTTCAGACAAGTTACCTGATGAATTTAAAGGTGAATAATCTTTTTGAAATTTTCGAACCCTTTTTAGATATAATCTTCCCTGAGCGCTGTGTCCTTTGTGGTAGATATTTAGAAGGATATATTTGTAGTAAATGTAGAGAAAAATTGAAGTTTGGAGAAAACTATTGTTTATTATGTGGAGCACCTCTTACTTTTCCAGAGAAAGTTTGTTATAATTGTAAAAAAGAGAATAATATTTTGATAGAAGGTTTTGAATTCTTAGGTTACTATAAAGGAATTTGGGAAGATTTGATATCTAAATTCAAATTTGAGCATAAACCTTACATCGCAAAAACCTTTGCCAAGATGGGTAGAGAAAGGATATTGAGCAGGAATTGGGATATTGATTTAATTACTTATGTTCCTATGTGGAAAGATAAAGAAAAAAAGAGAGGATACAATCAATCTTATATTCTTGCGAAATATTTAAGTAGAGAATTGCAATTATCTGTTGTTTCTACTTTGAAACAGGAAAGACCTATATTAGAACAGAAAAATTTGGGGAGAGCAGAAAGGTTGGAAAATGTGAAAAACGCCTTTAAACTAATGGAAAATGTTGATATTGAAGGGAAGAATATTTTAATTGTTGATGACGTCTATACTACAGGGGCAACAATAAGGGAATGTGCAAAGGAATTGAGAAATGGAAGATGTAATAAGATTTATGTTTTTGTTATCTGTAGGGCAATAAATTAATTTGGAGGAGGTTTAATTATGCAAATAAATATTACTGGTAAGAATGTATCTGTTTCTTCCACTATGCAGGAGTATGTTGAAAAGAAATTCTCAAAACTTTCCAGATTTAATGATCAAATTTCTCAGATTGATGTAATTTTTAAAGGGGAAGACAGAAAAGATGCAGGAAAGACTCATATTGTTGAGGTAACTGTTAAGGTAAATGGTAGAATTGTTAAAGCAGTAGAGGAGAACCAAGATTTTAGAACATGTGTAGACTTAGTTGTTGATAAATTAGAGGCACAATTGAAAAAGCTAAAAGAGAAGATGATAGATAAAGGAAGAAGATCATTAAGTCTTTCAGAATATCTATCCTCTGAGGAGGAATCAAAACCAAAAGTTGTTAAGGTAAAGAAATTTGGACTAAAACCTATGGATATAGAGGAAGCAATTCTTCAAATGGAAATGCTTGGTCACGATTTCTTCTTGTACTTAGATGCGGAGACTGAGAAAATATCACTATTATATAAAAGAAAGGATGGCAATTATGGGCTTATAATTGCGGAGGAGGAGTAGATGGGTTTATTATCAAAACTTTTTGATTCCAATGCAAGGACTTTAAAAAAATTAGAGGAGTATGTAAGAAGAATAAATGAATTAGAACCTGAAATTTCTAAACTTACTGATGAGGAATTAAGGAATAAAACTTTTGAATTCAAAAATAGATTAGAACGGGGCGCAACTCTTGATGATTTACTAATAGAGGCTTTTGCAGTAGTAAGAGAAACAGCAAAGAGAAAAGTTGGTATGCGCCCCTTTGATGTTCAATTAATGGGAGGAATTGTTTTACATCAGGGAAAGATAGCGGAAATGCAAACAGGGGAAGGAAAAACCTTGGTAGCTACAATGCCTGCCTATTTAAATGCTTTAGAAGGGAAAGGTGTTCATATTGTTACCGTTAATGATTATTTGGCAAAAAGAGATAGGTATTGGATGGGACCTATATATGAATCCTTGGGATTGACAGTAGGATTATTACAAAATGATACACCAATTTTAGAGAGAAAGAAGGCATATTTAGCGGACATCACTTACGGAACTAATAATGAATTTGGTTTTGATTACCTAAGAGATAATATTGCTATGTCTCCGGAACATTTGGTACAGAGACCTTTAAATTACGCTATTGTGGATGAGGTAGATAGTATACTAATAGATGAGGCAAGAACACCTTTAATTATTTCTGGACCTTCCCAGGGTAACAGTCAAATCTACAAGCTTGCAATAAGGGCAGCGAGATACCTTAAAAAGGATGAGGATTATATAGTAGATGAGAAATCAAAGACTGTCACCTTAACTGATGAAGGATTGAGAAAAGCGGAAAAGTTTCTTGGAGTAAAAGATTTATATGATTTTGAACATATGGATTTAGCTCATGCTTTATTACAATGTTTGAAAGCATTAAACTTATTTCAAAGGGATAGGGATTATATAGTAAAGGATGGAGAAGTAATAATTGTAGATGAATTTACGGGTAGATTAATGTTTGGGAGAAGATACAGTGATGGGTTGCATCAAGCAATAGAAGCAAAAGAAGGTGTAAGAATAAGGGATGAGAATGTTACTTTAGCTACCATATCAATTCAAAATTACTTTAGAATGTATAAAAAACTTGCTGGTATGACTGGTACTGCAGCAACTGAAGAGGAAGAATTTGTAAAAATATATGGTTTAGAAGTAGTAGTTATTCCACCCAATAAACCTCTAAGAAGAATAAATTACCCAGATGTTATTTATAAGACAGAAAGGGAGAAATTTAATGCAGTAGTAAATGAGATAGAGGAGATGTATAAAATTGGCAGACCTGTATTGGTTGGAACCACATCTATTGAGAAATCTGAGAGATTAAGTCAAATGCTAAAGAGGCGAGGTATACCTCACCAAGTATTAAATGCAAAATATCATGAAAAAGAGGCATATATTATAGCTCAAGCAGGGAGATATAAAGCGGTAACAATTGCTACAAATATGGCAGGAAGAGGTACCGATATTCTTTTAGGTGGAAATCCTGAGATGTTAGCGAGACAAGAAGTAGATCCAGAAAAAGATAGAGCAAAATATGAAAAAAAGCTTGAAGAGTATAAAAAAATATGTGAAGAAGAAAGGAAAAAAGTTGTTGAGCTTGGTGGTCTTCACGTAATAGGAACAGAAAGACATGAAAGCAGAAGAATTGATAATCAGTTAAGGGGAAGGGCTGGAAGGCAGGGAGATCCAGGATCATCACGTTTTTACCTATCCCTTGAAGACGATCTTTTGAGATTATTTGGTGGTGATCAAATAAAAAGTATTATGTCTCGCTTGGGAATGGAGGATGGACAACCTATTGAATCTCCTATCTTAACAAGGATAATTGAAAACAGCCAAGCGAAAGTAGAAAAGATGAACTTTGAAATTAGAAAACAATTGTTAGAATATGATGATGTACTAAACAAGCAAAGAGAAATAGTTTATGGGGAAAGAAGAAAAATCCTATTAGAGGAAGACTTAGAAGAATTAGTTAAAAAGATCTTGAATAGAGTAATAGATAGATTTTTTGCAGAGCTTGTTAATGAGGATAAAGAGAATTGGCATAAACTATTTTTAAACTTATTTGGATTTTTACCAAGTGATTGGAAAAGTATAATTGAAAAGGATAACGATGAAATATTTCAGATATTAAGAGAACAAATTGAGCAAAAGTTTGAGGAAAGAAAGAGAGAGTTTGGAGATGAGATTTGGAAGCAGATTCAGAAGTTAGTTTTACTATATGTGATAGATAAACTGTGGATAGAACATCTAAATGATATGGATGTTTTAAGAGAGGGAATAGGTTTAAGAGCTATAGCTCATCATGATCCATTAGTAGAATATAAGAAGGAAGCTTATGAAATGTTTCAGAATATGGTAGAGATCTTTGAGTGGGAAAGTATAAGATATCTATTTAATATACACATAACAGAAGAGAAAAGTGCAAAATCCTATTCTAAGAATAGGAGGTTATAATGGTTGTATCAACATTGGATTTATTAAGTTTATATGAAGAATTAATAAATAAGTTTAATGAATTGAGAGGGTATCTTTGACATAGAAAAGGAAGAGGAAAGATTAAAAGATTTAGAAAAAGAACTCTCCCATGGAGATTGGAGCGATCAGGAGAGATTAAAGGACCTCTATATAAAATATAATACTTTAAAGGAAAAGTTAGAAAAATGGAGATTTTTGGAAAGAGAAGAAAAAGAACTTTCAGAATGGAAGGAATTACTGGAAGAAGGAGAAGAATTTAGGGAAGAATTTTACCAAAGACTTAAGAAGTTTGAAGAAATATTAAAGGAATTTACCTTGGAATCAATGCTCCAGGATCCCCATGATAAAGGAAATGCTATTTTGTCCCTTCATGCAGGTACAGGAGGTACCGATGCTCAAGATTGGACTGAAATACTCTTAAGGATGTATATAAGATGGGCAGAAAGGAAAAATTATAAAGTAAAGATTATTGATATATCACCTGGTGAGGAGGCAGGTATCAAGAGTGCTACTTTATTAATAGAAGGAGAAAATGCCTATGGTTATCTGAAGTGTGAAAAAGGAGTCCATAGATTAGTAAGAATATCTCCTTTTGATGCAAATCACAGAAGACATACATCTTTTGCATTAGTTGAGGTAATTCCAGAACTTCCAGATAGTAAAGTTGAAATTAAGCCGGAAGATTTAAAAATTGAAACTTTTCGAGCTGGAGGAGCTGGTGGGCAACATGTAAACAAAGTGGAATCTGCGGTAAGAATTACCCATATCCCTACTGGAATTGTTGTTCAATGCCAAAATGAGAGATCTCAGCATGCAAATAAAGAAATGGCGTTAAGAATTCTAAAGGCAAGATTAGAGGAGCTGGAAGAAAGAAAGAGAAGAGAGCAAATTCAAAGTTTGAAGGGGGAGGTTCAAGAGATCAGTTGGGGAAATCAAATAAGGTCTTATGTTTTTCATCCTTATACTTTAGTTAAAGATCATAGAACAGGAGTAGAAATAGGAAATATTCAAGCGGTGATTGATGGAGATATTGATCCTTTTATAAATGCATATTTAATAAAAGAATGGCAAAAGAGAAGAGAGAAATCTAAATGAAGAAAGTTTTGTTTTTTGGTTATTATGGTGAAGGAAACTTAGGAGATGAGCTATTATTAAAAAATCTAATTGATAAGTTTTCAGAAAGATTTTTAGTAGGAGCTTTAGTAAGTAAGAAAAAAGAAACTGAAAATAAAATTATCCTTTTTGATAGAATAAGAGAGTTATTAAAAGCTATAAATTGGGCGGATGTAGTTATTGGTGGTGGGGGAGGAATCTTTCAAGATAAAACCAGTTTGCATTCTTTCTTATATTATTTGTTTATTCTTTGGTATGCCCTTTTAACCAAGAAAAAGGTATATATAATTGGACAAAGTTTTAGTCCATTAAAATACAGGATAAGCAGGTATTTATTAAAGATTACATTACCTCATTGTGGAAAAATATATGTTAGGGATAGTTTTTCTTATCAATTCCTACAAAACTTGAATGTTCCGAAGGATAAGATAAAAATTTTACCGGATATTGTATTTCTTACACAATTTCCAGATGTAAGAAGAGATAAAGAGAATATTGGTATTAATTTTAGACCATGGGATGAATTAAAAATTGAGGATTTAGAGAAAATTCTAAAGGAGCTACTTAAAGAAAATAGAAAAATAATTTTTTTCTCCTTTCAAGATTCCATGGATTTAGAATTATTTAAAAAATTAGATAAAGAGATGATAAAAGAGATAGAAGTTGTTTCAAGTAATAGTGATAATTTTTGGGAAAAGTTTTCTACATGTAAATATCTTGTGGGAATGAGACTCCATTCTCTTATATTGTCCACAATAGCTGGAATCCCATTTTTAGGTATTTCATATGATGAGAAGATTCAAGCTTATCTTGATGATTTGGGATGGAAATATTATATTAATACTAATGAAATTTCAGATTTTTATCCTTTATGGATCAAGCTTAAGGAGGAAGAAGAAATACTTCGATCCTATTTGAAGATTATAACAGAGGAAAAAAGAGATATATTAAAAAGAGAAATAGAGGAGTTTATTGAGAGTCTATGAAAAAATTGGAAATATTAGGAATACCATTCATATTTTTTGATGACGAGTTAGAATTTGAGAACTTAATTTTATCCTTTTTATCCTCAAAAAAATTGAACCTTATTTTTACTCCAAATGCTGAGATAATATCAATAGCCCATAAAGATGGCAAATTAAAGGAAATTCTAAAGTATGCAGATCTGAACCTGCCTGATGGTGATGGGGTGCTACTACTTGCTAAGAAGGATAAGAGGGTTAGTTTGAAAAAATTTGCTGGAATTGATGCTATGGTAAAAATTTTAGAAATAGCAGAGAAAAAGAAGAAGAAAGTTTATTTTTTAGGTGCAAAAGATGAAGTATTGAGGGATATGATAAATAAATTAAGAAAGAAATTTCCAGGATTAGATATTGCAGGTTGGCATCATGGATATTTTAGTAATAACGAGATAGAAAGGATTATAAGTGATATTGATTGTGATATACTATTTGTAGCCTTAGGTGCTCCAAAGCAAGAGTTCTTTATTTACAATAATAAAGATAAGATAAAAGCAAAGATTGCTATGGGTGTAGGTGGAAGTTTTGATGTTCTTTCTGAAAGAAAAAAAAGAGCTCCAAATTTTTTTATTAGGCTCCATTTAGAATGGCTTTATAGAATGTTGCAAGAGCCAAAAAGATTTATTAAGAGAGCTCCAAATTTATTTTATTTCTTTTATCTTTTTATAAGAAGTAGGCTATGTTTAAGAAATTAATAGAACTATTAGGAATATTATTTGGTGTTCTTCTTGTTGCTCTGAGTATTGTTGTGTTTTTAGCTCCAAACAAATTGGTTGGAGGAGGGGTAAGTGGTATTGCTATTATTCTTTATCATCTTTTTAAATTCCCTATTGGAATAGTTATGCTTATATTAAACATCCCCATATTTATTTTGGGAATTAAATTGTTAGGGATTCATTTTGGTATAAAGACTCTTCTTGGTACAATTTTATTATCTGTTTTAGTAGATTTCTTTAATTTATTTCCCGTTCAACCTATATCTAATACTTTCTTAGCTACGATTTATGGGGGACTCATTGCTGGTTTAGGTTTAGGGATTGTTTTTAAGTATGGTGGCTCTACTGGTGGTACTGATGTACTTGCTCAAATATTATCGCATTATACGGGACTAAATTTAGGACAGGCATTACTTATCATAGATGGGATTATAGTATTAACAGCCGGGTTTATTTTTAATTTTGAATTGGCTTTATATGCTCTTTTAGTTATTTTTATACAAGGGTATGCGATTGATTTAGTACAGCAAGGACTTTCTTACACGAAATCTGCTCTCATATTTTCCGATAAACCAAGAGAATTAGGAAAAAAGATATTAGAAGAGTTAGGAAGAGGAGCTACTATATTTTATGGTATGGGGCTCTATTCTGGACAAGAAAGAGAAATTTTGTATTGTGTAGTTAGTCAGCAAGAAGTAGGAAGACTAAAAGAGATAATCCATAAGAATGATCCAAAAGCTTTTGTAGTAATTTCTCCAGCCCATGAAGTTTTAGGGGAGGGATTCAAGTCTTTTAAAAATGAATAAAAAGATTGTTTTAGCTTCAGCATCACCAAGAAGAGAGGAATTGTTGAGAGAATTAGGGCTTGAATTTATTGTATATCCACCAAATATTGAGGAGATAAATGAAGAGAATTGCTCACCAAAAGACATAGTTCTTAAAAATGCCATTAAAAAGGCAGAGGCAGTAGCTTCTAATTTTTCTAATGCTGTAATTATCTCTGCAGATACTATTGTAGTATTAGAGGGGAAAGTAATTGGTAAACCAAAGGATAGGGATGATGCAATAAGAATTTTGGAAAAGTTAAAGGGGAAAAAGCATTATGTTTTTACTGCAGTTGTAGTATGGGAAACACCAGAAAATAGATATTTTTGTAAGGTTGCAAAAAGTATGGTGAAAATGAGAAAATACACAAGAGAAGAGATTGAAAAATATGTTGATACAGGTGAACCCTTGGATAAAGCTGGAGCTTATGGGATACAGGGAAAGGGGGCTTTATTCGTTGAAAAAATTGAAGGTGATTACTATAATATAGTTGGTTTACCCATTGGTTATTTATATTTACTGCTAAAGAAAGTAGGAATAAATATTTTATGAAAATAGGAAAGGAGGAAATATGCCAATAAACTTTTTAGCAAATATATTCTCTAAAGATTTAGGAATAGATTTAGGAACTGCTAATACTGTAGTTTATGTGAGAGGAAAAGGAATTGTAATTTTTGAGCCATCCATGGTTGCCATTAGAAGACAAGACAAGAAAGTAATTGCTGTTGGAGAAGAGGCAAAGAAGATGCTCGGTAGAACCCCAGAAGAGATTGTTACTGTGAGACCCCTTAGAGATGGGGTAATTGCAGATTTGGATTCTGCTGAAAAGATGTTGAGATATTTTATTGAAAAAGCCCATAATAGAAGGGACTTTTTTGTAAGTCCACGTATAGTAATAGGAATACCTTCTGGTACTACTTCTGTTGAAAGAAGAGCAGTTATGGATACATCTTACCAGGCAGGGGCAAGAGATGTTTTGTTAGTAACAGAACCAATAGCAGCTGCTTTGGGAGCTGATATTCCTATATGGGAGCCTTCTGGAAATATCGTTGTGGATATAGGTGGTGGGACTACTGAGATAGCAGTAATTTCTCTTGGGGGTATTGTAGTAAGTAGTTCTATTAAAGTGGCTGGCGATGAGATGGATGAGGCAATTATGCATTTTATAAGAAAAAAATATAGCCTTTTTATAGGAGAAAGAACAGCGGAAGAAATAAAAATTAAATTGGGCAATATCTATCCTGAAGAAAGTAAAGAGTATATGGAGGTAAAAGGAAGAGACTTAATAAGCGGAGTCCCAAGAACAATTGAGATTTCCTCTGCGGAAGTGAGGGAAGCTTTAAGAGAAACTGTTAATATAATTGTTAATACTATTAGAGATACTTTGGAAAAAACTCCTCCAGAACTTGCAGCAGATATAATGGATAAAGGAATAGTTTTAACTGGAGGTGGGGCTCTTCTAAGAGGGCTTGATAATTATATTGCGGAAGAATTAGGAGTTCCTGCCTTTGTTGCAGATGAGCCGTTATATTGTGTAGTGAAGGGGACAGGGAAAATTATTGAAGAATATGATAGGTATAAACAAATGCTTCCTAAGTTAGCAAACTATTAATGCAAAAAAGAAAAGGTATTAATTGGCGTTTTTTAATAATAATCTTTTTAATAATTCTAAGTTTGTGGAATGAAGGAACCTTAGAAGATTGGACTTTTAATATTCAAAAATTTTTTTGGGAATCTAAAGAAGGAGTAGTAAATGTAATAAAAAACATAGTTGATGTTTTTACAATTTATAAAAATATTGCATTAGAAAAAGATTACTGGGAAAAGAAAGCGGAAGAATTGTTAAAAGAGAATGTACTCCTCAAATTAAATTTGGAGAATATTAAAAGATACCAAGAAGTTTTAATATTTGGTAATAAGTTTAAAAACTTTGATATTATTCCTGCACTTATCATAGGTAGAGATCCTCTTAATTGGAATTTGTCCTTTAGGATTAATTTAGGGAAAAAAGATGGCATAAAGGAGAATATGCCCGTGATATATGAAGATCAATTGATTGGAAAGATAAGAAAGGTATCTATGAATTTTTCTGAGGTTGAAACTATATATAATCCCTCTTTTTCTATTGGGGTAGTGATATATGAAACAAAGGACCAAGGTGTTATTAAGGGTGCTATAGATCATATGGAGCTTTCATATCTCTTTAGTGACAATGGGATCAAGGATGGTTATCAAGTAGTAACATCAGGCATTGATGAGGATATACCTTATGGTATTAAGGTGGGTTATATATCGGAGATAAATAAAAATACTGTTTATTTCTTACCTAAGGTTAAAGTTTTATCTTTCATAGATATTTCAAAATTAGGGGTGGTTATGGTTTGCAAAACCTATTGATATTGATACTTTTTCCACCATTGATTTCTATATTTCAGAGTATAATCAATCTTGGAAATCTTAATCCTTACTTTCTACTCTTATTTTATGTTTTTGTCTTTTTAAAAGATATTATTCCAAGATATTATTTTTTATATATTTCTTTGTGGGATGCTCTATTCTCTTCAGCAACATTTTATCAAAGTCTACTATTTTGGTTTTTTATATTTCTTATATTAGAGGTTCTGAGAGCAAGACTAATATTAGCTCATAAAGTAATATCTATGCTTATTATCATCTTTCTAAGTATTCTTTCTCTCATTTACTGGAATGTATATAATATACTATTACCAGAGAAGATCTTATTTTTTATATCTGCAAATATCTTATTTTTTATTCCCTTTTATATATTCCTTCCCAACTATTTAGGGACTAATTATGAAAAAACCTAAGTTTTTCCTTTTTCTCATCATATTTCTTATAACTTTATTAGTACTAAGATTATTTTATATTCAAGTTCTAAAATATGACTTTTACAGTGATCTTGCTAAGAGAAATTATTTAAAATTTATAATTCTTCCAGCACCAAGAGGATTAATTTTAGACAGGAATAACAATATATTGGCATCAAACAAAGTCAAATATTCTCTATATTTAATTCCACCTTTCGAGTTTGATGAGAGGAAGTATAAAAAGCTAAGTGAGATATTAAATATTCCATATAAAGATTTGGAAAAGAAGTTTAAAAAAGTAAGTCCATATTATCCAGCCATGCTAATAAAATCTGATTTAAATCATAAGGAAATTGCACTATTAGAAGGGAACAGAGAAAATCTTCCATCTTTTACTATTAACATGGAGCTTTATAGATATTATCCCAATAATGATATTGCATCGCATATTCTTGGATATATGGGAGAAGTAAGCAAGGATGAGTTATTAGATGAAGAAAGTGATTATTCTTTAGGTGATTTTGTGGGAAAATGGGGAATAGAAAAGTATTATGAAAAATTTTTAAGAGGAGTAAAAGGTTATAAAAGTGTTGAACTTTTCTCTGGGAATAAAGAGTATAAATTATTGCCAAGCAAAGATCCAAAACCTGGAAATAATTTGGTACTTACCATAGATTTGGAATTACAAAAGTTGGCAGAAGAAGCCTTAGGAGATGATGTGGGAACAGTTATTGTATCGGATCCATGGACAGGTGAAATTCTTGCTTTGGCAAGTTCTCCAAAGTTTGATCCTAATAAATTTATTATTGGTTTTTCTAAGGAAGAGTGGCAAAGTTTAATTACTGATGAGAGAAATCCGTTTCACAATAGAGCAATCTCAGGCTTATATCCACCAGGTTCCATTTTTAAGTTAATAGTTGCGTTAACAGCCCTTGAAGAAAATAAAGTCTCCTTAAAAGAAAAATTTGTATGCACAGGTGGATTAAAGCTTGGTAATTTATATTTTGCTTGCTGGAAGAAGGAGGGACACGGCATAATTGATTTTCTTAACGGTATTGCTCAGTCATGTAATGTGGTATTTTATAATTTGGGACTAAGGGTAGGTGCGGATAGTATATCAAAAATGGCAAAAGATTTTGGACTTGATGCATATACTAAAATTGATTTACCTGGAGAAGTAAAGGGATTTATTCCATCTCCTGAATGGAAAAAAAGTACACTTAAGGAGTCCTGGTATCCTGGAGATACTTTGAATATGTCCATTGGACAAGGATATATATTAACAACTCCTATTGAGATCCATTTAATGCTTAGCATGATAGCTACTGAAGGGTACGGATTTAAGCCTCATTTGGTAAAGAAAATAATTGACTATGAAGGTAATGAAGTAAAGGTTTTTGAGCCGGAGATCATAAGAAAGGTTAATATTAGAAAAGATACATGGAATATTCTTAAGGAGGGAATGAAATTAGTAGTTGAGAAAGGTACTGGAAGAGCTGCAAAAAGTGAAGTTTGGGAAGTAGGTGGAAAAACTGGAACTGCCCAAAATCCTCATGGAGAAAGCCATGCATGGTTTGGAGCAGTTTTTCCTTTGGATTCTCCTAAATATGTAATTACAGTTTTTGTAGAGCATGGTAAGAGTGGAGGTGCCAAATGTGCACCTATAGCTCAAAAGATTATATCTTATCTTGAGAATAAAGAGGTGAATAAAATTGGCAAAAATCTCCATTAAGGGCAATTTGAGGGATGGTATTAAAATAGAGGTTGATCCTTCATTAACTTGGCTTGAGATTAAGGAGGAAATTGAAAAAGAATTGGAGAAAAGACAAGATTTCCTAAAAGGCATTTCTATGAATGTGGATCTCAAGGATAGAAGGATCGATGAAGAAGAGTGGTATAATTTCCAACAGGAAATTTTTAAAAAATTTGGTATAATGTTATACAGGGATATTTTCAATACCAAAATTGTCGAGAAAAATTTAGCGGAGATTATTATTGGTCCAGTTAGAAATGGTAGGAAAATATTTTCAAGAGAGAACATTTTAATTTTGGGAGATGTAAATCCAGGAGCAGAAGTTGTTAGTGAAAAGAGCATATATATTATTGGAAAATTGAAAGGTTCAGTTTATGCTGGCTTTGAAGATAATAGAAAGGCATTAATATTCTGTTTGGATCTTGATCCTATTCATCTTCAGATTGCTGATTTAATTTGGAATAAGGAAAAGATAAAGGAAAAAGGTATTGGATATTGGACTTATATAGAGAATGAAAAAATAAAAATAAGTCTATACTTAGTTTAGGAGGGAAGTATGGGAAAGTCTATTGTCGTAACTTCTGGGAAAGGGGGAGTTGGAAAGACAACTGCTGTTGCAAATATTGGAACAGGACTTGCACTAAAAGGTTACAATGTAGTTTTAATAGATACAGACATTGGACTTAGAAATTTGGATCTTCTTTTGGGATTAGAAAACAGAATTGTGTATAATATCGTAGATGTTGCTGAAGGTAAATGTAATGTAAGACAAGCTTTGGTAAAAGACAGAAGACTGTCCAATTTATTCTTACTTCCTGCAGCACAAACAAGAGATAAAGAAGCAATAAAGAGAACCCAAATAATAGAAATTGTTGAAAATCTAAGACCAAATTTTGACTACATATTAATTGATTGTCCTGCTGGAATTGAGCAAGGTTTTAAAAATGCGATTGCTGGAGCAGATAGTGCTATAGTTATTACTACTCCAGAAGTTGCAGCTGTTAGAGATGCTGATAAAGTAATTGGGCTTTTGGAAGCGAATGGTTTTAAAGATACAGTGTTAATAATTAATAGATTGAGACCTGAAATGGTAAAGAAAGGGGACATGTTATCAGTAGAGGATGTATTAGATGTTCTGGCAATAAAATTGTTAGGAGTTGTTCCAGAAGATGAGGAGATTATTGTTAGTGTAAATAAAGGAGAGCCAATTATATTAAATGGAAACAAGAGTAAAGCAGGACTTGCTTTTAGCTTGATTGTGGATAGCATGTTGGGAGAAAAAGTAGATTGGAATGTACTCTTTAAGGAAGAATCATTTATAGACAGGCTTCGTAAATTTTTGAGTATTTAAGGAGGAGAAAATGTTGTCTGCAGGAAGATCTGGCTCTGCAGCTGAAGCTAAAAGACGCCTTAGTGTAATGGTAATATATGATAGAGCTGGCTTAGAACAAGGAGCAATTGATTCAATTAAGGAAGATATAATAAAAATAATATCTAAATATTCACAGTTGGATACAGAAAATATTGAAGTAAATGTTTCAAGTAGAGATAATCAGACGGTTTTAAGGATAGATATTCCTTTAAGAAATTAAAAGTTTATGCTATAATTAATAGGTGTCGGGGCGTAGCGCAGGGGTTAGCGCGTCCGTTTGGGGTGCGGAAGGTCGCTGGTTCGAGTCCAGTCGCCCCGACCATTAAATTTTTAACGGGGCGTAGCGCAGTGGCTAGCGCGCCTGCTTCGGGAGTAGGAGGTCGCTGGTTCAAGTCCAGTCGCCCCGACCAGTTGTATAAATCATGAAAAAGAAAATCCATGTTTTTGTCTACGGAATTGTTCAGGGTGTAGGATATAGATATTTTGCTTATAAATGGGCAAAAAGGTTAGGTATTAATGGGTTTGTGAGGAATTTGTCTGATGGAAGAGTAGAGGTGATTGGGGAGGGGGATGAAGAAACTCTGAAAGCTTTTTTAGAAAAATTAGAACAAGGACCTTTTGGCGCTGTAGTAGAGAAAGTTGACGTAAAGTGGGAAGAAACGGAAGGAAAATATAACGATTTTAATATATATTAAAGGAGAGGGAGATATGTATTCGCACTGGTATGTAGATCAGGTGGCAGAAGATCAATACCATTGTTATGCAATTAATGAAGTGCTTGTAGATGTTAAGACTCAATGGCAAAAGATTCAGATAATTAGAAATAAAACTTTTGGAAAGTGTTTGATTATTGATGGAAAAATCCAATCTACGGAGATGGATGAGCATATTTACCATGAAGCATTGGTGCATCCTGCTCTAATACTGCATCCTGAGCCAAAGAATGTTTTAGTGATTGGTGCAGGTGAAGGTGCAACTTTAAGAGAATTACTAAAGTATCATGACTTAACTATAACTGCTATTGAGATTGATCAGGATATTATAAATTTTGCTGAGCAGTATTTAGAAGAATGGCATCAAGGAGCCTTTAGGAATCCAAGAGTAAAATTAATATATATGGATGGTTGGGAATATATTAAGAACTATGAAAACTCTTTTGATATTATTATTTTAGACCTACCAGAGCCGTATCCAGATACTCCTGCCTATAGGCTATATACACCTGAATTTTATAAAATGGTATGGGATAGATTGAGTAGTGATGGAATAGTAGTTACTCAAGGAGAAACTACTCAATGGGGACAACACAATAAGCATCTTTGGATAAAAAATAACATGAAAAAGGTATTTTCTAATAATATTTATTCATATCAGACATATATACCATCTTTTGATAGTACTTGGGGCTTTTTAATAGCAGGAAAAGGTCCAATTAATCCTTTTAGATCAGAGGAAGAGATAAATCATCTTATAAATGAAAAAGTTAAAGGTGATTTAAGATTTTATGATGGTATAACCCATCTTTCTCTCTTTTATCTTCCAAAATATTTAAGGGATTAGAGTGAAAGAAGAACTCTTTGATACATGGGAGCATAAAAAGAAGAGGCAAAGATTAATTGAGCTTTTAAGGGAAGAAGGTATAACATCGGAATCTGTACTAAGAGCTATAGGAAAGATACCAAGACATTTGTTTTTGCCAAAGGAATTAGAGGATTTGGCTTATGAAAATAATGCTTTACCTATTGGAGAAAGTCAAACCATATCACAACCATATATTGTAGCATTGATGACACAAGCTTTAGATTTAACAGGGAAAGAAAAGGTTTTAGAGATTGGTACTGGTTCTGGCTATCAAACCGCAATATTAGCAGAACTTTCAAAGGAAGTTTACACAATTGAAAGAATAAAATCTTTAATGGAGCGTGCCAAAGATCTTTTGACCTTTTTAGGGTATAAAAATATTCATTTTAAGTTAGGTGATGGTACAGAAGGATGGGAAGAATTTGCAAAATACGACAGAATAATAGTTACTGCCTCTGCTCCAGATATTCCTCCTCCTCTATGGGAACAATTAGAAGATAATGGTATAATAGTAATTCCGATAGGAAGTAGAGAATATCAAACACTTTATAAAATTGTGAAAAAGGATGGAGAGAAAAAAGTATATAATTTAGGAGGTGTAGTTTTTGTACCTTTAATAGGTAAATATGGATGGCATGAATAATTTAGATATTAAAAAGTTGGAAGAAGAGGTCAAAAACTGTAAAAAATGTTCCCTATGGAAGGAAAGAACTAATGTGGTTTTTGGTGAAGGAGATATTCATTCAAAAATTATGTTTATTGGCGAAGCTCCTGGTTTTCATGAAGATCAAGAAGGAAGACCTTTTGTAGGCGCAGCAGGAAAATTATTAACAAATCTTATTGAGTCTTTAGGACTAAAAAGGGAAGAAGTTTATATCGCTAATGTTTTAAAATGCAGACCTCCTAACAACAGGGAGCCTAATCCTGATGAAATAAAAGCATGTTATCCGTACTTAGAAGCGCAGATAAAAATAATTAATCCAAGGATTATATGTACCCTTGGTAGATATTCCGCATATGCTATTTTAAAAACTCCTATTAATATGAGTTCCTATCATGGAAAAACTTTTAGTATAGAGGGTAGATTAGTATTTGTAACTTACCATCCTGCAGCTGCATTATATCATGCTAAAGTTATGGATGAGATTAAAAGGGATTTTGAAAAACTAAAGGACCTTATTGAAAAGGAAACAAGCGAAAGTAAAACTCTCACAAAAGAGCAATTATCCTTTTGGTAAAATTTTAAATGGAGGTAAATTTTTATGGAAAAAGATGAGATTTTAAAAGGTTTGGATGCTTTTGCCAAACTTGCGAAACAGGATATTTTGAAAAGTGCTGTAGTTTCTGATCGAGAGTATTGGGAACAGAATGCAAAGGCTCGTTATGAAAAATATAAAGAGCTTTACAAAAATATTGAAGAGAAGGGGATTGATGAGACTCTTAAAATTGCTATAGAAGAATACAAACTAATAGGAGAAAGTAGTGATGCTATCTCAAGAGGAAGAAAAAGGGCTTTAGAAAGCTTTTTTGTACTATTAGGAATAGATCCAAGCCAAATATAATTTCAGCTGTGATAAAACTATGAGTTTTGTACATTTGCATGTCCATTCTGAGTTTAGTTTGTTAGATGGGGCATGTAGAATTCCTGATTTAGTGCAAAGGGCAAAAGAGTTTAACATGCCTGCTATTGCTTTGACAGATCATGGGGTAATGTATGGTGCTATTGATTTCTATAAAACTGCAAAAGAAAATGGAATAAAGCCAATAATTGGATGTGAGGTTTATGTTACTCCTGGTTCAAGATTTGATAAAAAGGGACAAAGAAACTCTTTATACCATCTTATCCTATTAGCAAAAGATTTAGAGGGGTATAAGAATTTATCTCGTATTGTTACTGCTTCTTATTTAGAAGGTTTTTATTATAAGCCAAGAGTTGATAAGGAGTTACTTAGAAATCACCATAAAGGTTTAATAGCTTTAACGAGTTGTCTTGCAGGAGAGATTCCTACTTTAATTCTCCAAAATAGAATTGAAGATGCAAGGAAGGCAATTAATGAATATTTAGATATCTTTGGGGAAGATTTTTATTTAGAATTGCAGGATAATGGACTTCCTGAGCAGAAAATTGTAAATTCTACTTTAATCAAATTTTCCAAGGAATTAGGAATTCCAGTGGTTGCTACAAATGATGTGCATTATATAAATAAAGAAGATGCAGAAATTCACGATATTCTTTTGTGTATTCAAACGGGCTCTAAATTAAACGATAAAAATAGACTACGTTTTGGAACAAACGAATTTTATTTACGATCCCCCGAGGAAATGGAAAGACTTTTTTATAATGTTCCGACCGCCTTAGAAAATACTTTGAAAATTGCTGAATTATGTAATTTAGAATTGCCTCTTAATAGAATAATTTTGCCTACCTTTGAAATCCCAGAAGGAGAAACATTGGAGTCCTATTTTGAGAAACTCTGTTGGAAGAATGCGGAATTAAAGTTTAAGGAATTAACTCCTGAAATTAAAGAAAGACTCAGTTATGAAATATCTATTATAAAGCAGATGGGGTTTGCCGGTTACTTTCTTATTGTTTCAGATTTTGTCAACTATGCAAAGAGTAAAGGAATACCAGTAGGACCTGGAAGAGGATCTGCAGCAGGCTCTTTAGTAGCCTATGTTTTAGGAATAACTAATCTGGAACCTACAAGATGGGGACTCATATTTGAAAGATTTTTGAATCCAGAAAGAGTGACAATGCCTGATATCGATATAGATTTTTGTTTTGAAAGAAGAGAAGAAGTTATAAACTATGTAAGGGAAAAATATGGAAAAGATCATGTAGCACAAATAATAACCTTTGGAACTATGGCTTCTCGTGCTGCAATTAGGGATGTAGGAAGAGTATTAGATGTTCCTTATGGTGATGTAGATAGATTGGCTAAAATGATTCCACAGAATTCTACAATCGACGAAGCTATTGAGAACTCTGAAGAATTAAGAGAACTTATAAATCAAAATCCAACTTATGAGAGAATTATTTCTATTGCTAAAAAATTAGAAGGCTATGCAAGACATGCTTCAATTCATGCAGCAGGTATAGTTATTTCAAAAGAACCTATTGTAGAGTACGTACCTCTTCAAATAATGGAAGGTAATGAAATAGTAACCCAATTCCCAATGACGAATTTAGAGGAATTGGGACTTTTAAAAATGGATTTTTTAGGTTTAAGAACACTTACAGTAATAAATGATACATTGAAGGAGATTAAAAGACGTTATGGCATTGAAATAGATATTAATAATATACCATTGGATGATAAAAAGGTTTATGAGCTTTTACAATCTGGTGAAACAGTAGGAGTTTTTCAATTAGAAAGTAAGGGAATGCGTAATTTGCTTAAAGAAGTTAAACCAGAAAAATTTGAGGATTTAATAGCTGTTTTAGCATTGTATAGACCTGGTCCTTTGGGAAGACTTGAGAGTTATATAAAGAGGAAAAGGGGAGAAGAAGAGGTAAAATATATCCATCCTGCATTAGAACCTATTTTAGCAGAAACTTACGGAGTTATTGTCTATCAGGAGCAGGTAATGGAGATTGCACATAAACTTGCAGGTTTCACATTAGGACAAGCGGATTTATTGAGAAGAGCAATGGGAAAGAAATTACCAGAAGTTATGGAACAGCAAAGAGAATTATTCATAAATGGAGCTAAAGAAAGAGGTATTCCAGAGGAAATAGCAAAGGAAATCTTTGAGGATATGGCAAAATTTGCAGAATATGGATTTAATAAGTCTCATAGTGCAGCTTATGCCTTAATTACTTATCAAACTGCCTTTCTAAAAACATATTATCCCAAGGAATATATGTCTGCAGTATTAACAAGCGTAATGGGAAATAATGATAAACTTTTAAGATATTTAGCGGAAGTTAAGAGAATGGGAATAAGTATTCTGAAACCAGACATAAATGAAAGTATGGTAGGTTTTACTGTAACTGATGAGGGAATAAGATTTGGATTATCTGGAATTAAAAATGTGGGGGAGAGTGTCGCAGAAGCTATTGTGAATGAAAGAGAAAAGAATGGAAAATTTAGCTCTATATTAGACTTTATTAATAGATTAGATAGTAAGTACACAAATAAGAGGGCATTAGAAAGTTTAATAAAAGCAGGAGCTTTTGATAGTCTTAATTATTCAAGAAGGACATTTTTGACTAATATTGATAAAATTATTGATTATGCCCAAAAGAACAAAAAAATTAAAGTGGCCCAAGCTTCTCTGTTTGGAACAGAATCTTTTGGGGTTTCAGACATTGCTTTAGAAAATTTACCTGAATTTACTTTAGATGAATTATTGGCGATGGAGAAAGAGGTCATAGGATTCTATGTATCATACGATCCTTTGTTGGATATGAAAAAGAAAGTAAATAAAATATTGGATTATGATATTGATGATTTGAGGGAGTTTGAAGATGGAAAATATGTAGTTATTTCAGGGATTTTGAAAAATATTAGAGAAGTTATAGATAGAAAAAAACAGAAAATGGTATTTGCTACTCTTGAAGATTTGACAGGAGAAGCGGATTTAACTGTTTTTTCATCGGTTTATAATAAGTATCAGGATTTGATAATTGAGGGGAAAAAGGTTATTATAGGAGGAAAGTTAGAAGTACCTAAGGAGGAGAATGAGAGAATTAAGATTATTGTGGAGGATGTAGGGGATTTAGAGGGACGTTTGTTAGAGATAAAATTAGATGCAAATAATTTGGATTATCATGTACTTTTTAATTTGAAAGATCTTTTGAAGAATAATAAAGGTATGATCCCTGTGATTATAGATATAAAAGGTATAAAAATTGTAACGGCACCAGAGTATTGGATATCCATAAATGATGAATTCTTATCTAATTTAAAAAGAATCTTAGGAAATACTCATAAATTTTCTTTGACCAGTTTATATTAAACTAAATTTGAAGGAAGGGAAAGTTTATCATGTTTAGAGATTTCATAGGAAAAAGGAAAGATTCCAGAGAAACGAAAGGAAAGGATATTCCTGATGGTCTTTGGATAAAGTGTCCTCAATGTAATCAAATTATTTATTCCAAGGATTGGTTAGAAAATTATAAAGTATGTATAAAATGTGGCTTCCACTCCCAACTTACTGCCCAGGAACGCATAGAAATATTAGTGGATGAAAACACTTTTGAAGAAACTGATAGTAATATAATCTCTTATGATATTTTAGGTTTTCAGGATACAAAACCATATAGTCAGAGATTGATAGAAGCCCAAAATGAGACTGGATTGAAGGAAGCTGTAGTTACAGGACTTGCCCGTATGGATGGAATTCCTGTAAATTTAATGGTTATGGATTTTAGATTTATAGGTGGAAGTATGGGATCAGTAGTAGGAGAGAAAGTAACTCGGGCAATTGAAAGATCTATAGAGAAAAAAATTCCTTTGATAGGGGTTATAGCATCTGGTGGTGCAAGAATGCAAGAAGGCTTGATATCTCTATTGCAAATGGCAAAAACATCATCCGCCATTGCAAGACTTGATAGAGCTAAAATCCCATATATAACTATTCTGACACATCCATCCACTGCTGGGGTACTTGCAAGTTTTGGCTCTCTTGGTGATGTTATAATAGCTGAACCTGGTGCTCTTATTGGATTTGCAGGACCAAGAGTTATAGAACAAACAATAAAACAAAAGTTGCCTGAAGGTTTTCAAAAGGCAGAGTTTGTTTTACAACATGGAATGATAGATATGGTAGTTGAAAGAAAAAGATTAAGACCTACTGTTATCACCTTGCTAAAACTATTATGGAGGAGAAAATGAGAAAAGACTTAACTCCATGGGAAAGGATCCTTTTAGCAAGGCATCCTCAGAGACCTACCTTTCTTGACTATCTAAATGAGTTGTTTGAAGATTTTGTGGAACTACATGGAGATAGATACTTTGGTGATGATCCTGCCATAATTACAGGTTTTGGCTTTTTTGAGGGAGAAAGCGTTGCTATTATAGGACAGGAGAAGGGGAAAGATATACAGGAAAAGATAAAGAGAAATTTTGGAATGCCACATCCTGAGGGCTATAGAAAGGCATTGAGAATAATGAAATTGGCAGAAAAGTTTAATATCCCCATTTTTAGTTTTATAGATACTCCAGGAGCTTATCCTGGTATCGGGGCGGAAGAAAGAGGACAGGCAATGGCTATTGCAGTAAATTTAAAAGAAATGTCACTTTTGCAGGTACCAATAATTGTTGTGGTGCTTAGTGAGGGAGGAAGTGGTGGGGCATTAGGAATTGGAGTAGGGGACCATATAATGATTTTGGAGAATGCCTATTATTCAGTAATATCCCCAGAAGGATGTGCTTCTATTCTTTTTAGGGATGCATCAAAAGCCCCTGAGGCAGCATCTGCTTTAAAAATAACTGCTGAGGATTTATTTAATTTGGGACTTGTTGATGAAATAATTCCAGAGCCAGAAGGTGGTGCTCACACAGACCTTCTGAAAACTGCAGAGAACATAAGGAAGGCACTTAAAAAAGCCTACAAGAACCTGAAAAATAAACCTGTGGAGACTCTATTGAAGGAAAGATATGAGAAGATAAGAAACTACGGGAAGTTTTTAGAGGAGGTAAAAAAATGAAAAGAATTGCAGTTTTAACGAGTGGTGGAGATGCACCTGGCATGAATTCTGCTATTAGATCAATAGTTAGATATGGAATTGCCAATGGACTTGAGGTAATAGGAATTGAGAGGGGATACCAAGGACTGATAGAAGGAGATTTTAGAATATTGGGTAGGGATGATGTTAGTGAGATTGTTCAGAAAGGGGGCACAATACTAAAGACTGCAAGATCTGAAGAATTTTATAAAGAAGAAGGACAAAGAAAAGCATTAGAGAATTTAGAGAAAAATAATATTGAGGGCTTAATTGTTATTGGCGGAGAAGGTTCTCTTAAAGGTGCATACGATTTATATAACTTAGGTTTTTCAGTTATTGGTATACCTGGAAGTATTGATAATGATGTTTGGGGAACAGATTATTCTATAGGATTTGACACTGCTTGTAACAACGTTATTGATGCCATTAATAAAATAAGAGATACAGCAGCTGCCCATGAAAGGACCTTTGTAATAGAAGTAATGGGGAGAGAATGTGGCTATATAGCTTTTACTTCCGGACTTGTCAGTGGTGCAGATATCATACTTATTCCTGAGGTTCCTTTAGATTTCCCTTATATCGTAGAAAAATTAAAACAAAGACAACAAAGGGCAAAAAGACATAATATAATTGTTGTCGCAGAAGGAGTTGGAAGTGCGTATTTTATTGGAAAACAAATCGAAGATAGGTTAGGAATATCTACAAGAATTGTGGTTTTGGGGCATATTCAGAGAGGTGGTTCTCCTTCTGTTTTGGATAGAACATTGGGAACATTTATGGGAGTTGAGGCAGTAAAAGCATTAGTAGAGGGAAAAAGCGGTTTTATGGTTGGATGGCAAGAAAATAAACCTCATTTAGTACCATTAAAAGATGTGGCTAGCAATAAGAAAAGGGTTGATCCTCAATTGTTCTATGAAGTGGAGAGTGTATTGTAACTTTGGTGCCGAAGGCGGGAGTCGAACCCGCACGAGTGTCACCCACTCACCAGATTTTGAGTCTGGCGCGTCTGCCAATTCCGCCACTTCGGCAACCTAAATAAATATAACTATAAAATTTAAAATATGTCAAGGTTTAGATGGGAAAGGAGAAATTTCACATGAGCATCATACGTAGAATATGTACACCATGGAGAATGAAATATATATCAGCTCCAAAAGAACAAAAATGCGTCTTTTGTGAAAATATTAAGGAGAATAATGACGAGAAAAATCTTATCCTTTTAAGGGGTGATTATTGTTTTGTAATGCTCAATCTATATCCATATAATAATGGGCATTTAATGGTAATTCCATATTCTCATAAAGATAATCTAATATATCTTACAAAAGAAGAATACACTGAGCTTATGTTTTTGGCTCAGGTAAGCATTGAAGCTTTAACCAGGGTTATGATGCCTCATGGCTTTAATTTAGGTATGAATATTGGTACTTCTGCAGGAGCAGGAATTGCGGATCATATACATTTGCATATTGTCCCAAGATGGGAGGGAGACTCTAATTTTATGCTAACTATTGCAGAAACCAAAATTATTCCCGAAGATTTGCCAAGTACCTATAGAAAGCTTCAACCTGTAATGAAAGCAATATATGAGGAAAAAAAGAAGCCTTAAAAGATTTCTCAGATACTTATATATTAGATTAATTAGAATCAACGATTCTCCAGAAAAAATTGCAATGGGATTTTCAGTAGGGGTTTTCATAGGAATATTTCCTACTTTTGGTTTTGGTGGGATCTTGGCTTTATTATTAGCGAAAGCTTTTAAACTGAACTATATCTCCGCTATAATTGGCACTTTTATCATGAATTATTTTACATCTCCTATATTTTGGTCTTTAAGTTATTTCGTAGGAAGTTTGTTATTAGAGGGTAAATTAGATTTTACAGTATTTAAAAATGGACATATAAAATCTTTTGCAGTAACCTACCTTATAGGGAATCTAATTGTTTCTTTTTTATTCTCAGTTCTTAGCTATTTTGTTGTTAAAAAGATAGTAATAAGCTATAGGAAAAGAAGAAAGAAAAAGGGAGGAGATTTCTCCTCCCTTAAAAATTCATAGATGACTATTTATTAAAGAAAGTTTTCATGCTTTCATAAAACTCTGGTTTTACATTCTTTGTTTTACCTTCAATTAATGTAATGTCTACAGGAACCAATTCCTCTCCTCTAACGGAAATGAAGTACCCTGATTTGCCTTCATGTACGAGGTCAACAGCTGCTTTACCAAGTCTTAAGCCAAGAATTCTATCCCTTATTGATGGTGAGCCTCCTCTTTGAAGATGGCTTAATATGACAGCCCTTGTTTCTATTCCAAGATTCTTTTCAATTTCTTCCGCTAATACCTGTCCTACTCCTCCAAGTCTTACATGTCCAAAAGCATCTACCATACCAGATTGTCCTTTTTGATATGTAAAGCCAGGTAATTGGACTCCTTCTGCTATAGCAACGACTGCCCAGTTATGCCCTCTTGCATAAAGTTTCTTAATATGGTCATATAATTCTTGTAAATTTGGCTCAACCTCTGGAATGAGTATATAATCCGCTCCACCTGCAAGTCCTCCATAGAGAGCAAGCCAGCCTGCATGTCTTCCCATGATTTCTACAACTATAACTCTTGCGTGGGATTTTGCAGTATCTCTTAATCTTGTAATACCATCTACTACAACCTCTACTGCAGTATCAAATCCCAATGTATATTCTGTTTCTTCAAGATCTTTATCTATGGTCTTAGGAATACCTACCATAGGAAGTCCTCTTCTACTAAATTTTGATGCAACCCCAAGAGTATCCTCTCCTCCTATGGCTATAAGAGCATCTAAACCTAACTTCTTAAAGTTTTCTATACATTTTTCTACATCCTCTTCCTTTTTAAAGGGATTTGTTCTTGAACTACCAAGAATTGTACCACCTTTATCTAAAATATCTTCGACAACCTCTAAGGTTAAAGGCATAGTATCAGCTTTTAAAAGTCCTGCCCAACCATACTTGAGTCCGATAACTTCATCACCATAATCTAAAGCTCTATAAACGACGCCTTTGATGGCAGGATTGAGACCTGGACAGTCTCCTCCTCCTGTAAGTACTCCAATTCTCTTTTTCTCCATTTTCTCTTCCTCCCTTTCTATGATATTTTCTTCTCAATTTTATTATCTTATTTAAAAATTGACAAGGTTATTTAGCGTTGATAGACTTTAAAAATATATGAAAAGGAGGAGATTAGATGAAAAAGAAAAATATTAATTTCAGGCAAGAAGAACTTGAAATTAGTAGAGATCATTATTTTAGACTTATAATTTTTTCTTGTTTGTTATTAGCAATAATGATAATTCCTGTTACTTATTATATGAAGGCTCATGATATTTCCGAACTACCAAAAGTAACTGTTCTTCGTATTTTAACAGGATTTTCTGTAATTATCTGGGGCATTTGGCTTTTCTTTAGGCAAAAGAAAATTACTCTTCCAGCGAAGAATATAACTATTTGGGTTCTTCTTTTTGCACTGTCGTGGATTTTATCTACAATATTCTCTACAAATTTATATTTAAGTTTATTCGGTTCTTATATGAGACAACTTGGATTTTTTACATATTCTACTTTTTTTATTATCTTTTTCTTGTTACATGATGTTATAAATTCTAAGAGAGAATTAAAGTATATTTATTGGGGTATAGTAATTATAGCTTTTGCTGTGGGTGTTTATGGCTTAATACAATTCTTTAGATGGGATCCTTGGTTTGAAAGAGTAAGAACAGAATCAAGAATTATATCTACATTAGGACATGCGGATTTCTTAGGTCATTATCTTGTTATGGTTATACCAATTGTTATGGGATTTATTTTTCAAGTGAAAAACATTTATGTAAAAATCTTTTTATTTATTGAGTTTATCATTCTTTTTTTCACTCTCCTTGCATCATATACAAGAGGATCCTGGTTAGCCTTCATAATTTCTTTTCCTCTTTTCTTCCTACTCAACTATTGGAAAAGTGGAAAGGATTTTAAAAATATTCTTATAAAGAAGTATTTGAGTATTGCTTTAATTTTAGTCATAATCCTTTCTATACCTATCTTTGGATATTTAGAAAGTAAGTTGTATCCTTCTAATACATCTTTAGGTACTTTTAACTTAAAGGAGAGGTTCTCTACTATTGGGCATGGTTTAGGTCTTACTCAGGCAAACCCAAGAGGACTTACTTGGAGGGATAGTATCAATTTATTTAAGGATAAGATACTTCCATCTTTCAGATTGATTTTGGGATTAGGTCCGGAAACATTCTCTTTTAATTTTACTCCTTACAAATCCTTGGATCTTGCCAGATATGATAAAGGAAAAGGTTATCCAGATAGAGAGCATAACGAGTATCTGGATATTCTTTTCCCTCAGGGCTTATTTGGTTTAGTATCATTCTTAGGTATTGTCTTCACCACTATATTTCTCTTTATAAAAAATTTGTCTAAATTTCCTGAAGAGGATAAAACCTTAATAGTTGGTACCTTTACAGGATTTTTAGCTTTCTTGATCCAAGCTTTAGTTTTATTCGGTCTTTCTGCTACTTATCTTTATTTCTGGTCTTTAATCTCTTTTATATTTTTGTGGCTAAGATTTGTTGATGAGAAGAATAAATTGGAAATAGATATTAGAAAAGTTCCTTCTTTATTAAGGGATATAATAATTGTAATTTGTGGTGTTATTGGATTATTGTATATTTCTATTTCTTTGAGATTTTTTAGGGCGGAGATCTTTTATAGATATGGTTTAGATTATCTTAATTCTAATGAGCCTGGAAAGGCATTACCTTTACTTGAAGAGGCTATCAATCTTCGTCCCCAAGAGAGTGCCTTTCACGAGGCAATAATCAAGGCATATCTTCAAGTTGTAGGTGGGGTCAGTGATGAGAATGAAAAAGAAAAGTACTTTAAATTAGGAGAAGAGCATATAGATGATCTTTTGAAAAATGCTTATTATAGATCTCTTACTTATAATCTAATAGGTGCCTATTATGCACAAGGTTATCATAATTTAAATAAGAAAGACAAAAATATGTTAATAAAAGCAGAAGAATACTTATTAAAGGCTTTAACTTTTGATAAATATTCTGTGCCTCCTTTGGAAAATCTTCTTAGACTATACTCTACAGATCTGAAAAATGATGAAAAAGCTATGGAGATTGCGAATAGGATATTAAATATTGATCCTTCTCATATAGATGCCAATATGTTTTTAGCTGCTAAGTATTATGAAAAAAAGGAATATGAAAAAGCAAAGAAAATTTATGAGGAACTTTTAAAATATTATCCAAATAATCCAGATATTTGGAATAATCTTGGTATGACTTATTATAAAATAGGGGATCTTGAAAATGCAGAAAAATCATTCTTAAAAGCTTTAGAGGTAGATCCAAATTATATACTGGCGAGAAAAAATTTAGAGGCTCTCTCTAAGATACTAAATAAACCTATTAATATACCTTTTATAACTAAAGAAAATGATGTAACATATTATCTAAAACTTGGTATTGAAGCTTATAATGAGAAAGACCTTAAAAAGGCGGAAGAATATTTTAAGAAAGCTATTTCTATAGATGGGAATTCTCAGGAAGCTTATAACAACTTAGGTGCAGTTTATTTTGAAGAAGGGAAGTATGAGGAAGCTGTTAGTATGTTTAAAAAAGCCTTGGAAATAGATAAGAATTATCTTCAAGCCTATGGAAATTTATCTGTTACTCTTTTAAAGATGGGTAAAAAGGATGAGGCGAGAAAAGTTTTGAAAGAGGCAATATCACGCTTTCCCAATAATGAGGAATTTAAAAAATGGTTGGAGGAGATAAAGTAATATGAAAAAAGTGGAATTATCTAAGCAAGCTTTACTTATATTAGAAAAGAGATATTTGGCAAAAAATGAAAGAGGAGAGGTAATAGAAACTCCTGAAGAAATGTTCTACAGAGTCGCTGATACTATTGCCAAAATTGATAAGCTATACAATCCAAAGGCGGATATGGAAAATATTAGAGATGGATTTTATGAATTAATGACTTCTCTTGATTTTTTACCAAACACACCCACATTGATCAATGCAGGAAGACCATTAGGACAACTATCCGCTTGTTTTGTACTACCTATAGAAGATTCATTGGTTAGTATCTTTGATAGCTTAAAATATACCGCATTAATACATCAATCAGGTGGTGGAACTGGATTTTCTTTTTCCCGTTTAAGACCAAAAGGTGATATTGTAAGGACTACAGGAGGAATTGCTTCAGGTCCTGTAAGCTTTATGAAGGTTTACGATGCTGCAACAGAGACTATAAAACAGGGTGGAGTAAGAAGAGGAGCAAATATGGGGATTTTGAGGGTTGACCATCCTGACATTATTGAATTTATAACAGTAAAAGATAAAGAAGGAGTATTAAGTAATTTCAATATTTCTGTAGCAGTTACTGATGATTTTATGAAAGCTGTATTAAATGATGAAGAATATAGTCTTATAAATCCAAGAAATGGAGAAGTAGTGAATAGACTAAGGGCAAAAGAAGTTTTTGATTTAATAGTTAGACAAGCCTGGAAAAATGGAGAACCAGGCATAATATTTATTGATGAGATCAATAGAAAAAACCCAACCCCTGGAGTTGGACAAATTGAGGCTACTAATCCTTGTGGCGAACAACCACTTTTACCTTATGAGTCTTGCAATTTGGGTTCTATAAATTTGAGTAAAATGGTTAAGGAGAAAGATGGAAATTATGAGATAGATTGGGGAAAATTGGAAAAGACAGTTTATACTGCAGTTCACTTCTTAGATAATGTTATTGATGCAAATTATTATCCGTTAAAAGAAATAGAGGAAATGACAAAAGCAAATAGAAAGATCGGGTTAGGAGTGATGGGATTTCACGATCTATTGATAAAATTGAAGATTCCTTATAACTCTAAAGAGGCAAGAGATATTGCGGAAAAATTAATGAAATTTATTTCAGAAAAAGCAAGAGAAAAATCACAGGAATTAGCAGAAGAAAGAGGAGTTTTTCCTAATTGGGAGAAGAGTATATACAAAGAAATGAATATGAAGCTTAGAAATGCCACATTAACCACAATAGCTCCTACAGGAAGTATAAGTATTATTGCAAATTGTTCTTCTGGAATAGAACCAATTTTTGCTTTAGCCTATAAGAGAACTGTAAGCTTAGGTGAGTGGTTTGAAATTCATCCTATTTTTAAAGAGTATCTAATAAAAGAAGGAATTTATAGTGATGAATTGATTAAGAAGGTAATTGAAAAGGGATCAATACAGGAAATGGAGGAAATTCCAAGTGAAATTAAGAAAATCTTTGTTACAGCCTTGGATATATCTCCTGAGGACCATGTCTTAATGCAATCCGCCTTTCAAAAATATGTGGATAATGCAGTTTCCAAGACTGTAAATCTTAAAAACAGTGCAACTGAAGAGGATATAAGGAAAATCTATTTGATGGCTTACGAATTAAAGTTAAAAGGAATTACTGTTTATAGAGATAAATCAAGATCAGTTCAAGTATTAAAAGTAGAAGAAAAGGCAGGGGAGAGGAAGGATATGGAAGAGAAGTTAAGACCAAGACCACGTCCTCAAGTTACAAAGGGTGTAACTTTGAAAATGAAAACAGGATGCGGTAATTTATATGTAACAATAAATGAAGATGAATTAGGAGTGTGCGAGGTATTTTCAACTCTTGGGAAAGCTGGTGGTTGTGCAGCATCACAAACAGAAGCTATATCAAGGTTAATTTCCTTAGCTCTAAGAAGTGGGATTGATATAAACTCTATTATTAAACAGCTTAAGGGTATAAGATGTCCTAATCCTATAAGGGATGAGGAGGGTGAATATATACTTTCATGCTCAGATGCTATTGCAAAAGCTTTAGAAAAATATATACTAATAAAGGAAGGAAAAAATAATTCTAAAAATAACTTCTTCTTTAGACCAGAAAAACAAGAAGAAAGTGAGAAGGAATATTCAGGAATGCCTTGTCCAGAATGCGGTTCTCCCCTTGAGATACAAGAAGGCTGTTTAACTTGTAGGGTTTGTGGATATTCAAAATGTTACTAAAATATTTGACTTTTACAAAAATTTATTTTATACTTATTTCTGCTAATAAATAATGGGTAAAAATCTGTTTTCAAATTTCAAATAAACTAATGTTGCCAATCAAAACGCATTAAAAAGGAGGTTTCAGATGATCCCAAAAGAAGAATTACAGTTTAAAACTCGAGCAGAATTAGTAGAAATAGCAAAGGAATATAAGATTCCAGGATATTATAGAATGACAAAGGATGAATTAATAAAAGCATTATTAGAGAAAGAGGGGGAAGCCCCTGAGGGGGTTCCTGCTGTCTCTACTTTGGAGCTACCAAAGGTAGAGGAGAAAGTTATTGAGGAAAAAGTAGAGGAAAAGGAAGAAGTAAAAGAGGAAGAAAAAGAGGAGAAGGGCAAGGTTATTATTGATGGATTTGAGTGTGTATATAGAGAAGGATATTTAGAAATTAGGGAAGAAGGATTTGGTTTTATTAGGAAAAATTGGAAGCCAAGTGAAGAGGATGTTTATATATCTGCCTCCCAGATTAAGAAATTTGGACTGAGATATGGAGATTGGATTGGAGGAATGGTTAGACCTCCAAAGGAAAACGAGAGATGGTATGCAATTCTTAGAATAGATACAGTGAATGGCAGGGACCCTTCCCTATCAAGACAAAGACCCAAATTTGATGATCTAATACCATATCATCCAACAGAAAGATTAAAATTAGAAACTACTCCACAGGAGTTAGATACGAGATTAATTGATCTTTTGGCACCAATAGGAAAGGGACAGAGAGGATTGATAGTATCTCCTCCAAAGGCTGGAAAGACTACATTGCTCAAGAAGATTGCAAATGGCATTACTGCGAATCATAAAGAAGTTAAGCTTTTTGTTTTGCTTGTAGATGAGAGACCAGAGGAAGTAACAGACTTTAGAAGATCTGTACAAGGAGAAGTAATTGGTTCTACTTTTGATGAACCACCTGAGAGACATATTCAGGTGGCAAAATTGGTTTTGGAGAGAGCAAAAAGATTAGTTGAGTATGGGGAGCATGTAGTAATTTTATTAGATAGTATCACCAGGCTTGCACGTGCCTATAACTGGGCAGTGCCTTCTAGTGGAAGAACACTATCTGGAGGAGTTGAACTTGCCGCATTACACCATGCCAAGGAGTTTTTTGGTGCTGCAAGGAATATAGAAGGTGGTGGGAGCCTAACTATTTTGGCTACTGCGTTAATTGAGACAGGTAGTAGAATGGATGATGTAATTTTTGAGGAATTTAAGGGTACAGGTAATATGGAGCTTGTGTTAGATAGGAAGTTAGCAGATAGGAGAATATTCCCAGCAATTAGTATTGCAAGATCTGGAACAAGAAAAGAAGAGCTCTTATATCCAGAGGATAAATTGCAAAAACTTTGGATACTTAGGAGAACATTATTAAGTCAAGAAGAAGGAGAAGCTATTGAAATGCTGAAAAAGAGACTCAGAGAAACAAGGAGTAACGATGAGTTCTTAAGGTTTATTGATGAGGTTATGAGAAGTAATTCACGAAGATAAAACTTGGAGGATTCTCCATTGAAAAAAATACTAACTATTTCTTTGTTATTTTTAATAATTGCTATTACTTTGGCTCTTTTTAGTTTCAGAGAGAAAACACAAGTTAAGATTTATTTTTATGATTACAAAAGTGGTAATTTAAGATACGAAGAAAGGGATATTGATATATCTTACTGGGACAAACTATTCAACAAGGAAAATATAGCTAAGAAAGTAATTAGTCTATTATTGGAGGGACCTAAAAGTCCCTCCTTACGTTCTCCTATTCCAAAAGGGACAAGACTTTTGAGAATTTCTATCAGAAATAATATAGCCTATGTGAGCTTTTCTAATGAACTAAAAAATAATCATCCAGGGGGTAGTACTGAAGAGCTACTAACAATATACAGTATAGTTAATACATTGACTGAGCTACCTTGGATAAAGAAGGTACAGATATTAGTAGGTGATGCTACTTTGGATACTTTAGCTGGTCATTATGATATTTCTGTTCCGCTTGAAAGGAATATGAATATTTCACAATGAAAATAGGAATAATCTCTGATATTCATAGTAATTTAGAAGCTTTAGAAGCAGTAGTAAAAAAAATAGAAAAAGAAGTTGATGAGATCTATTGCTTAGGGGATATAGTTGGGTATGGTCCAAATCCCAACGAGTGTGTAAGTTATATAAAAAAAATCAACGCATCAATCATAGGAAATCATGATGCTGCTGTAGTTGGAAGATTAGACTATGATAATTTTAACCCTCTTGCCCAATACGCCATAGATTGGACCAGAGAGAATATAACTCCTGAAAATTTTGAGTTTCTTTATAAATTACCAGAGAAACTAAATTTCGAGTGGGGTGGAATAGTACATGGAAGTATAAGGAAGCCTTTAGAAGAATATTTAGTTACTTATAATTCTGTTTTTGCCAATTTTAATTTGATGGATGAAAATATTTATTTCTTTGGTCATTCCCATATAGCAGGAGTATTTATTTATGAAAATGATGAGATTAAGTATTTAAGCATGGTTAAAGGGGGAGAAATAGAAATACAACCTAAAAATAAATACTTAATAAATCCAGGAAGCGTAGGACAGCCAAGAGATGGAAATTGGAAAAGTAGTTTTGGCATATATGATACAAAGAACCATGTTTTTAAAGTTTATAGAGTTGATTATCTCATAGAGATTACTCAGAAAAAGATGCAACTTTTAGGATTTCCAAGACCTTTATGGGAAAGATTATCCTTTGGGAGGTAGAAGTACCATGAAAATATTAGTAATAAGCGATACCCATGGCGGAACATCTTTCTTAGAAAAAATTTCAGATTATTTAAGAGATGTAGACTTAATTTTACATGCTGGGGATATTTTATATCATGGACCAAGAAATCCTCTTCCAGATGGTTATGCACCTTCTAAACTTGCGGAATTTTTAAATAACTTAAATAAACCTGTTATTATAAGCAGGGGAAATTGTGATGCGGATGTGGATCAGCTTGTTATAAAATACCCCATTCTTTCTCCCTATTCATTTATTTTTGTATCGCCATGGAGAATTTTACTAACTCATGGGGAAGATAAAAGTGAAGAAGAATTATTTAGCTTAGGAGAAAAATATAATGTTAATCTTGTGATATTTGGGCATATTCATACTCCAGTTCTAAAGAGAAAGGACAGAGTAATACTCTTAAATCCAGGAAGCCCGTCTTTATCAAAAGTTCCTTATAGTTCTATTGGTATAATAGAGGATAATAAAATTTATATAATCGATATCGATAAAAAAGAAATAAAAGAAAGTATAATTTTTAGCTCTGAGTAATACCTCTTAGAAGTAATTTCAGATCTTGGGGGGAAGGGCTTGCATTTAGTGCCTCTTCATCACTTATAAGTTTATTAAAGTATAGTTCTGCTAAATGTTGGTTGAAAGACTGCATACCGTCCACTTTGCTTGCCTCAATAATTTTAGGAATCTCGTTTGTTCTCTCTTCTCTTATTGCCTTTCTAACAGCCAAGGTACCTACAAGGATCTCACAGGCGGGAATTAAACCTTTTCTATCTTTTCTTTTCAATAATCTTTGAGATATTATTCCTTGAAGTACGTTTGAGATTTGTATTCTTACCTGATGCTGTTGATGAGGAGGGAAACTATCAATTATTCTTTCGATAGTAATAGTTGTATCTGTAGTATGAATAGTACTTAAAACTAAATGTCCAGTTTCAGCAGCTTGTAAAGCAACGCTGATTGTCTCCAAATCTCTAAGCTCACCTACCATTATAACATTTGGATCCTCTCTTAATGCCATTTTTAGTGCAGTACTATAACTCTTTGTGTCTAATCTAATCTCTCTTTGGGTTATAAAAGAGTTTTTATCTTTAAATATATACTCTATTGGGTCCTCAATAGTAATAATCTTCAATTTATAATTCATGTTTAAAAAGTCAATCATTGCAGCTAAAGTGGTAGATTTCCCTGAACCAGCAGGACCTGTTACTAAAATAAGACCAGATTTTTTAGAGACTAAATTTTGTATAGTGAGAGGTAAATTTAACTCCTCAAAGGAAGGCACTTGAAGTGGTATAATTCTTAATGCTAACGCTAAAGTTCCTCTTTGAAGATATAAATTTCCTCTTAATCTTACTTTTCTTTCCATTTCAAAAGCAAAATCCAACTCTCCATTTTCTTCGAATACCTTGATAAATTGGGGTTTAATAAAAGGAAATATCATGGTTTTTAGCTCTTCAGTAGTTATAGGATACTCATCTTCCAAAAAAGTAATATCACCTAACACTCTTAGGGCAGGTGGAGCACCTACTTTTAAATGGATATCAGAAGCTTTTAAGTCTAAAGCTCTTTGTAGGATTCTCTCTAACCTATTTTCCATATTAACCTCCCCCAGATATTTCAAGAACACCTTCCTTTATTTTATCATTAACTTTTTGTTTTACAACTTGTAAAGATACCTTTAGGGCGTTTTTTATAGCCTTTGCCTTTGATCTTCCATGGGATATTATAACAACGCCATTTATTCCTAAAAGAGGAGCACCACCATATTCACTATAATCTAACTTTTTCTTAACATTCCTAAACTTTTGTTTTAGTAAGCCTGCTAATATTTTACTCCACAAACTTGATGTTAGTTCTTTTGTCAGGAGGGTAAAGAGAGTTTCCGCTACACCCTCCGCTGTTTTTACAGCAATGTTTCCTACAAATCCATCGCATACAATAACATCCGCAATAGAGCTAAAAAGGTCTTTTCCTTCTATATTTCCAACAAAATTGAAATATTTGTTATTCTTTAGAAGTTCATAGGTCTCCTGTGCCAACTGATTTCCTTTCCCTTCCTCTTCTCCAATATTTAATAATCCGATTCTTGGATTTTTAACATTGAAAATCTCTTCTAAATATATTCTCCCCATTAGGGCAAATTGTTCTAAGTATTCTTTCTTACAATCGACATTAGCTCCAACATCCAAAAGAATGGAAGGTTTTTCACTAAGGGTAGGTATTAAAGTAGCTATAGCAGGTCTTTTAATTCCAGGGATTCTTCCTAAGATAAGTAGGGCACTACTCATTACAGCTCCAGTATTTCCTGCAGATACAACGGCGGAAACCTTATTCTCTTTATGAAGTTTCATACAAACAACTATGGACGAGTCTTCTTTTTCTTTAACTGCAAAAGCTGGATGTTCTCCCATTTCTATTACCTGAGATGCGTGATAGATTTCAATTAATTCTTCTGGATAGCTATAGTTACTTAACTCTCTTTTTAGTAGATCCTCTTTACCTACAAGAATAACTTTTTCATGAAATTCCTTAACAAACTCAATTGCTCCCTTTACTGTTTCTTGAGGAGCAAAATCTCCTCCCATAGCATCCAGTGCAATTGTCATAGATTTCCTCCTCCATTGTTTAAAATTTTATTTCTAAGATTTATAGCCTTATTATATACTTCTTTTTTAGATATTCCATACTTCTTAGATACCAAATTAATTGCTTCTTTAAGACTCAGATTATTAGTAACTAACTCATTAATTATTAAGGCTTCGACACTTAGATTTAATTTAGAGGGCTCTTCTTCTGGATTGTAATAAATAATCACTGTGTATTCTCCCATTTCTTTATGAGGGTTATTTTCTATTTCTTCTACTACCTTATCAATGTTTCCATAGTATACCTTTTCAAACATTTTTGTTAACTCATTGCAAACGCATACTGTAGATTTAGGGAAAAAATCTTTTAATAAATTCATTAAGTTAGTAATTCTTTTTGGCGATTCAAAAAAAATTATAGTTTCTACCTTTGTGTTTTTTATTTTCGTTAATATTTTTTCTCTTTCAGTTTTCTTGTTCGGTAAAAAACCATAAAATAAAAATTGATTAGATGGAAGTCCAGAAATAGATAAGGCGGTAGTTATTGCAGAAGGACCAGGAATAGGTACCACTTCTATTCCATTTTCTCTTGCACATTTGACTATTATGTATCCAGGATCCGATATGCATGGAGTACCTGCGTTAGTTAGCAGTCCCACATTCAAGTTTTTGTTTTTTAAAAGGTCTAATATTAGATTTACTCTTTCCTTCTCATTATATTTATGGTACGAGATCATCTTTTTCTTGATATTGTAATGATTCAGAAGCTTAAGAGTGTGTCTTGTATCTTCTACAGCTAAGATATCACACTCTTCAATAGTCTCTAATGCTCTGAAGGTAATATCTTTTAAATTTCCTATAGGAGTTGCAATTACGTATAACTTACCCATCTTCTTTTTTTATAATTATAAATTTTTCGTTTGAAATAGAAAATTCATGAATAAATAAAAAATTATTTCTTAATTTAGATATATATTTTTCATTGTAATGTTCTTCCATTCCTTTTGTTTTTCCAGTTAAACTTTTTAATGGAAAAGAAACAACTATATAATAAGATGGAATATTTCTTATAAATTCTAACATATAATCCTTTCTTAGTTTATCTAAGACTGGAATAAATTTGAATATAAAGGCTAAATCTACCTGAATATCTATTGGATGATACATTACATCATAAACTTTTGCCTTTGGTTGTAAACCTAATTTTAATAGAAAATTATTTATTAGTTCTATAAGAGATGAGTTTATGTCTAATGCAAAATAATGAATTTTTCTTTCTATATTCATAAAGGGAATAGAAAAAGGGTTTAATCCACATGCAACATCTAAGATGGATTTAGGTTTTGGTATATTTGAGAAGATCTGCTCATAAATATATGGATAGAAATCTATTCTCTCCTTAGTGGATGTATGGAGACTTAATATATTCTTACATGTATCTATTAAATTATCTTGGGTCAATTCTTCTAAATATACTTTCAACCTATCAAAGATTTTGGGATTTAGGAATGAACCATAAACTTGATGTAATTTTCTTTTTACAGATTTTATAATAAGTTTTTCATTATTGTACTTACTTTTCTCGATATTATAAATATTTCTCAAAAATTCAATCTCTATATCTTTATATTTCTTACTACTAAGAATTTCTCTTATGATATCTTCTTCCATATTAAATCTATTAATTGCATATAGAATCTTAGATTGTGAATAGATGCTAATCTATAAGCTAAGGGATCCTCTAATTTAAAAAGATGATGTAAATATGCTCTGCTATAATTTTGACATAATAAGCAATCACAAAACTCTGATATAGGCTTTTTGTCTCTTACATATTTTCCATCTAATATAAAAATATTGGAGTAAAAATCCTTTGAAAAGATATCTACTTTTTCCATCTTATCATTATAAATATATAGCTTTCCCTTTCTTCCTTCTCTTGTAGGGATAACACAATCAAATAGATTATATCCCATTTGAGCACAGGTAACTATATTTTCCGGTTTTCCAATCCCCATAGCATATTTGGGCAAATTGTCGGGAATTAGCTCCGCCGTATATTGAAGTATATCCTCTATCAAATTTCCCTTACTATCAATAGGATAACCTCCAAAACCAAACCCATCAAAACCTATTTCCATTAAGGCTTCTGCACATTCCTTTCTAAGATTTTTATCTTTTCCTCCTTGAATTATACCAAATATTAGAGGCTTGTAATTTTCCTTTGATTTAATAAGTTTTTCATACTCTTTTTTGCTTCTTTTTCCCCAATCAATTGTTAGTTTTACTGATAATTTATTTATCTCATAAGAATCATCAGGATGAGTACAGTAATCTAAAGCCATCATAATATCTGATTTCAATTTAAATTGGGCATTAATAATCTTTTCTGGAGTAATAATGATTTTTTCATTGTTTTTCAGGATTATCTCATCCTCATTTATACTTCCAAATTTTGGATTTTCTCTTAAAACAGAGAAGATTTGAAATCCTCCAGAATCAGAAAGAATTATCCCATCCCAGTTCATAAAATTCTTGATACCGTTTAAAGAGTCAATAACCGAAATACCAGGCTTATTTATTAAGTGGAATGTATTAACTACTAATCCATGAACCCCAACCTGTTTTAGGTCCTTTGTGTCCAAGGATTTGACAACACCATATGTGGCATCGGGCAAAAAATTTGGAAGTTTTAGCTCTTTTCCTGATAAATTTAGTATCAACTTATTCATACAATTTAGTTTAACATATAGAGAAAAAATAAAAAAGGGAGAGGTGAAAGCCTCTCCCTTCAAAATTAATTCATAATTTTATGTTTATTGGACTACTTCTAAGCTTACATCATCAAAGTATACTTTTCCTGTTTGAGGATTTGCTGTTTTTCCAAGCTCAAAGGATAGATTAACTACTGGGTCAGTACCATTGTAAGTAAATTGTAGTTCAAAGGTTTGCCAATCATTTGTCAATGAATAGGTACCGTTTGCATAGAGAGCATATGTAGTTGGATTTAGGAATTTGACATTTATATCTCTTGGGTTATCCGCTTTTGCTTTAAAGGTTAATTTATAGGTCTTTCCTGAAGAAAGTCCAACCCATTGATTGAATTGTACATGCCAAGACTCCCATCCATAATTTTGTACATCCACTACTGCATATCCATTTTCTATACTTGCTGTAGCTGTTCCACCCATTCCATAGGGAGAACCATACCATAAGAACCACTCATCAGGATTGTTAGCTTGATCATTTACCAATGGATAATCAAAAGTACCGTTGTTTATAGATTCCATGGTTACGCCTTTATAAACTTTTACATATTTTACATACATTTTTTGAGGAAATACCGTAGTATCATCTGGATAGCCTGGCCAGTATCCTCCAACAGCCACATTCATTATAATAAAGAATGGATCATCAAATACCCACTCACCATAGAATTCTAATTGGGGTCTTGTAATTTGGAAGAACTTATTATCATCTACATACCAAGTAAGACCGATAGGATCCCACTCAACTGCAAATATATGGTAGTCTTGAGAGAAATCTCCAGTACTTAATGTATAGCTTGAGCCTTTTCCATTAGCGCCAGAATAACCAGGTCCGTGAACTGTTCCATACACCTTGTTTGGTTCATGTCCAAGTAGCTCCATTACATCAATCTCTCCACATGCTGGCCAGCCAACTTGTGTTATCTTTTCTCCTAACATCCATAAGGCAGGCCATATTCCCTTTCCTTTTGGAAGTTTTGCTTTGAATTCTATTCTTCCATAGGTAAAGTTAAATTTGGTTTGAGTCTTCATTCTTGCAGAGGTATAATTGTAAGTCTCGGGAGTTCCATCGCCATTATCATCCGCTGTTACATCTTCCTTTCTTGCTTCTATAACGAGCGCTTTTTCCGTAGGATCTATATATGCATTCTCTTTCTTATAATACTCCCATTCTCCGTTACCCCAACCAGGAAGATTTGGACCGCCATTACCAGTTTCAAAGCTCCATACATTTTCATCTATGCTATCCATATTTTCAAAATCTTGCTGCCAAGCTACTTTATACCAATACTTTGCACCCATTGCTGGTGGAGGAGCTGGTGGCTCTGCAGTACCAACTTTAATCAATCTTACATTATCTATATAGATTGTACCATCGTCTTGCCCTAATTGAAATTCAAATCTTGCCTGCTCATCGGTTGGATTTGTCATAGTGAATTGGAAGGTGTATGTCTTCTTTTCGGTAGTAATACTAATTAAATATCCTCCGGACTCATCAGTCTGACCTGAAGGACCAGGATTATATGCAGTCCATCCCCTATAACCATTAGCACCAACTTTTACTCCAATATTTCTATTTTTGCTTGCCCATGCATCAAAGCTTACCTGGTAAATTCCTAAATATTCTACTTTAATTGGTGATTGCAAAAGTTGTACAGACCAAGAATGTGGACCTCCATTTGTTATTTCTACTTTAAATACACCATTTTCTACAACACCATTTGCAACTGCTCCATCTCCAGTTCTAAATAGCCATGTTCCTTTAGTATCAAAATCTCCATTTGGTAGCTCTGGGTAAGTCTTAGATATGTATATAATATTCTTTGAAAAATCACCGTTACTCAATATATTAATAGTAGAGGATGATGGTTGATTAGAGGCTAATCCAGAGGCTAAAAATATTAACATAAGTAAAATTGTTGAATAAAAGAAAAGCTTCATAAAAATATTCCTCCTTCTTTTAAGAATGAATATTTTTTGAAGAAAAAACTTTTTAGCTTCTCACCTTCTTTCCTTTATTTCTTTCTGCAAAGAATTATATAATAGCCTATTTTAAATGTCAATTAAAAATTAAAAATGTGTAACCCTCTACCATTTTAAAGAGATAAAGTTAATATAGGAAGATAAGTATTTAATAGTACACCTTGAGAGAAAATTCATGTAAAATTACCCCTTGACAAAATAAAGTTAAGGAAAAATGTGATTTTTATAAAATTATCCCTTTAAAAATACTGAATAATGCAATATCTCTAAAAGCCATATTTCAAATATAAATTTGATATAATATTTCCAAATAGAAAATTAAGAAGGGAGGTTTGGTATATAAATAAGGTTTAACGTTAAACTAAATGGTTTTATGAAACATGTTTTTTCCTATCTCTCCTTTAAATCTTACATAGAAAGGAGGTGAAAAAATGAAAAAAATCATACTTTCAATTCTTCTGATAACTCTACTTGTTACCCTTGGTATTGTTTTAGCAGATGATGAAGATTTTATTGTTGCAGAATCATTTTCTGAAGTAAATGGAGATGGATTCTGGGGACCATATGGACCAGCATATACTCTGAAAGATGGAGCTTTAGTTTTTGATTCAAGTATAGATAATGCATGGGTAACTCTAAATTTCAAGGACGATTTTCTTGAACCAGATGCTTATAGATACGTGAAAATTACAATGAAAACAGATGACCCTACTGATGGCGCTAAAATAGTTATGACTTTTGGAAATATTAAGAAGCCAATCTCTGAATGGGGCATAGTATTGAAAACTGAATATACTACCTATATTATTGATCTATTTAAGCAGGGATTAACAAAATGGGGAGATGGTTTTAAGGCAGAACCAGATTTTGCTCTCAATAAGGGTAGTGCAGTAAAGGCAAAATTATATGTAAAAAGCATAATATTAACCAATAGTGAAAAATAAATAAAAATCTCCCCCTTCAGCTTCTAACTGAGGAGGAGATTTTAGAGCTTAGGGTTAAGAATATTTTATCAATTTTATTTATGAATATCAATTTTCGGGAGGGAAAAAATGAAAAAAATAAAAAGATGTTCAATTTTAAGAATTTTATTGGTTTCCATTTTTATAATTTCTCTTTTAGGAATTGGTTATCCCCAAACAACTAAAAAGATTGTATTGAAATTAGGTATGTGGCCCGAAGATACATTGGTGAGTGACGTAGAAATGTTTAAGAAGTGGAAACAAAAGTTTGAGGCAAAATATCCTAATGTAGAAGTAGTGCCTGCTACTTATAAATATTCACCTGATACCTTTGTCCCTCTTGCAGAAGCTGGAAGACTCCCCACAATATTTGAAACATGGTTTACTGAACCACAAAAGTTGATCTCTCAAGGATTTGTAAAAGACATTACTAATGAGCTAAAGAAAAAAGGTTGGGATAAATATATGAACCCATCTGTAAAGGCAATTCTTTCCAAAAATGGTAGAATATATGGGATTCCAAGAGATGCATATGCCTTAGGTTTATACATAAACCTTGATTTATTTAGAAAAGCAGGATTAATTAATCCAGATGGAACACCAAAGTATCCAAAAACTTGGACAGAGCTTGCTAATATAGCAAAGATTATAAAAGAGAAAACAGGAAGAGCAGGATTCTGTTTATTAGCTAAGGATAATGCTGGTGGTTGGCATTTTACTCAGATTGCATGGGATTTTGGAGCAAAATTTGAAATTCAGAAAGATGGGAAATGGTATGCAAATTTAAATTCTCCTGAAGTAGTCGCTGCTATGAACTTTATTAAAGACCTAAGATGGAAATACGATGTATTAACAGATGATCCAACAAGTGAAAATTGGGGAACTGGTTTTGAAGTTATTGGGACTGGAAGAGCTGCAATGTATTTAGGAGCTCAAGATTCAGTTAACCAACCTACTCAAGTTTATGGTCTTCCACCAGATAAGCTTGCTATTGTTCCTGTACCAAGAGGACCAAAGGGGCAGTACTCGTTAATGGGTGGAACACCATATATGTTTAGTAATAAAGCGACATCTGAAGAAGTTATGGCTGCTTTGAACTTCTTGGAAATAATGGGTAAGGCTCCAGTTGTAACTGAGGATTCTATAGCAGGAATGAAAGAAGATGCTCAAAATAGGGTAAAAAATGGAGTACCAGTTATACCATCCTTCCCTGCATGGATAAATAAAGATTACTTAGAAGCTCAGGAGAAGATATTGAATGAGTATAGGAATGTGGATATGAGATTTTTCAATGACTATTATAACTGGTTGAAGAAACCAGGAGTTTTAAGACCAGAGGAACCAGTATTGACTCAGGATCTATATGCAGAGCTAACAAAGGTATTGCAAGCTGTTGTGACGGATAGAAATGCGGATGTTAAGAAACTTTTAGATACTGCAAATAAGAATTTTCAAGAATTATTAGATGCAATAGTAAATAAATAAAAGAAGCTGTAGGGGGCTACTTAAAACGGGTAGCCCCCAAACAAACTTAGGGGAGGAGTTAATGAAAAGGAATATAGTTGGATGGTTAATAATGCTACCTACCTTAATTTTGTTCTCTTTCTATGTATGGGAACCTCTCATTGAGAGTATTATACTGTCCTTTTTTAATGCTCAAGGAATGAGATTAAAAGAATTTGTAGGACTTGCAAATTATAAATTTATATTTAATCATCCAGATTTTAAATCCGCATTTCTAAATACTTTTTCATATACTTTTTGGTCTCTCATTATTGGCTTTTTAGTTCCCATAATTATGGCCATATTAATCAATGAATTAATAAGGTTTAAAGGATTCTCAAGGGTATCTTTGTATCTTCCAAGTGTTATACCTGGCTTGGCTGTAGCTCTTATGTGGACCTTTATTTATAAACCAAGTGAAACAGGTCTATTAAATATAATTTTGGGAAAATTTGGAATTTCCCCTCAGCCATGGTTGACAAATCCTAAGTGGACTATTCCTCTAATTGTAATAATGATGACTTGGAGATCTGCAGGTGCTACGATGCTTATTTATCTTGCTGGACTTCAAAATATTAATCCAGAACTTTATGAAGCGTCTGTTATTGATGGGGCAAATATTTTACATAGAATTAGATACATTACAATACCTCAAATATATAATTTGGCTCGTTCCCTTCTTGTTCTTCAAATAATTGCTGTCTTTCAAGTTCTGTATGAGCCTTTAGTTATGACAAATGGGGGACCAAATAATGCATCTTTATCCCTTATGCAACTTATGTATAGATATGCCTTTGAAAGATTTGATTATCCAAAAGCAGCTTCAGTCTCTGTTTTCATTGGGTTAATGTTAGTTCTAATAACAGTCCTATATAACACCTTTGTGAAAGAAAAAGATATGTAGGGAGTGTTGATATGAAAAAGACTGGAATAATTAGAGAGTTTGATTTGAAAAGAAAAGAGATTAAAATTTTATATTATCTTGTTTATTTAGTAGTTTTAATCTTAGTATTAATAGCTTTAACTCCTATCATTTGGACTATTCTTTCAGGTTTTAAAACTTTAAGTGAATTTGTTAACGAACCATCCTTTTTACCAAAAAACTTTGATTATGAGAAGTATATTCAAACGTGGAGAGTATTAAAATTTGGTAGATACTATTTAAATTCTTTCTATGTAATCATAGGTAGTGTAATATTCGCGGTAATTGGAAATGGTCTTTTGGCATATAGCTTGTCAAAAGTAAGACCAAAAGGTTGGAGTGTTGTATATAGTCTTGTGCTTTGGAGTTTAATGGTTCCCAATACTATAGGATTAGTTCCCTTATTTATGAATATCAATAGATTAGGACTTCAAGGAACTTTTGTCCCTTTATGGCTTGCCTTTGGAGCAAACGCTTTTTATGTTGTGCTTTACAAAAACTTTTTTGATTCTATTCCTCAATCTCTTATTGAAGCAGCAAGAATTGATGGTGCAAATGAGTTGAATATATTTTTCAGAATAGTCTTTCCTCTAAGTATGCCAATAAATACAGTAATTACGATTTTTGCTATTAATGGAGCATGGTCTGACTTTCTTTTACCATACCTTGTATTAAATAATACAGGAAAAGAAACAGTTATGGTAAGGCTCTTCCAATTTAGGACAAGTGTTGCAACACCAGTGGATATTATAAGAGCAGTTGTCTTCTCATTGATTCCACCTATTATTCTTTTTGCTTTCTTCCAAAAATATATAATGGAAGGAGCAACCCATACGGGAATCCATGGATAAAATTTTTATTATAGGGGGTTGTATATTATGAAACAAATTTTTGTTTTTCTTCTTTTAATTTCTTTAGTAATTATGTTCTCTATATCTTTTAATGTTTTACCTATGAGAGTAGTTTACGCAGGTGATTCTAAGTTAGTGCTTTATGAAGGACCAAAAACTATAAAACCTGCAGAAGATACAAAAATAAAAGTTGGAGGTTATGAAGTCTTTGTTTATGACCAGATTGTTAATCATTTTCATAGATGGGTAAGTAGTGGTACTCCACCCCTTTCAAGAACACCTATGACTTATTTTGACTTTGAAGGTAAAGTGAAAATAGAGATAACGATAAATCATATTGATAAAATTGAGTCCTGTGTTGTTTTACCTTCTTCTTATGGGATAAAACCAAAAATTGATGGACAGACAGTTTCTTTCATTATAGATAAGCCTGGTTTTTATACTGTTGTGTTTAATGACTCTGTAAAAAGGGCTGTACATATTTTTGCAAATCCCATTGAAAAGGATATTCCAGATAAAAATGACAAGAATGTTATATTTATAGGACCTGGAGAATGGAATATAGATGATATTGGAGTAGAAAGTGGGCAAACAATATATATATCTGGAGGCGCAGTAGTACATACTACAATTAGAGGGGCAGGTGTTGAAAATGTTACTATTAGAGGAAGAGGAATAATAGATGGCACTTTATGGGGTAGTTGGATTCTTCCAGGGGAGATAGCAAGAGTTCCAATAGATTTTAGATATAGCAAAAATGTTAAGATTGAAGGGATAATTATATCAAATCCTAATGCCTGGGCATTGAATTTATTTGAATGTGAAAATGTTAATGTAGACAATGTAAAAATTATAACTGCACGCCCTAATGGTGATGGAATGACTTTCCAATCCTGCAGAAATATTTATGCTAAAAATTCCTTTGTGAGAAGTTGGGATGATAGTTTAGTTGTTAAAAATTATGAGGGTAATTCAGATAATATAACTTTTGACAATATTCAGATTTGGACAGACCTTGCTCAATCTTGTGAAATAGGATATAAAACCAATAAAGGTATGAGAGAAAATGCAACGATCTCAAATATTACTTTTAAAAATATAACAGTTTTATACAATTTTCATAAGCCTGTTTTAAGTATACATAATGGTGATAACGCTCTTGTAAAAAATATAAAATATCAGAACATAGTAGTGGAAAATGCTCAAATGGGAGAGGGGGATGCCGGAGATAACAATCAATTAATTGATATTGCTATATTGAGTAGTCAATGGTCCTCTACAAGAGAAAGAGGAAATATTAGAGATGTTTATATAGAGAATGTAAAAGTTTTGAATGGTAAGTTTCCACCATCAAGAATTTGGGGATATGATGAGGAGCATACTGTTGAGAATGTTAAAATTAAAGATTTATATATATTGGGTAAGAAAATTACTAATTTTGATGAAGGTAAATTTAAGATTAATAAGTTTGTTAAAAATGTAACTATTGAATAATTTTAAGAAGGGGATGATAAAGATGAGAAAAAGATTTATTATATATTTATTCCTTATTATTTTTTCCCTATTACCTATTACTTCTTTGGCAGATGAAGAAGGGATAGTACCTCCAGAAAATGTTATTATAATAAAGACACCTGAACAAACAGAGGTTGGTACACCACCAGAGTTTCAATATAAAGTCATCGTACCGCCCACTCCTGAAGGGAAAAATCTTGCATTAAAGAAGCCCATAGAAGCAAATGGTTACACACAGATATATATGCCTAGGTATGCAAATGATGGAAGAATAACAAGTTATTGGGAAGGTAAACCAAATTCCTATCCTAATATAATAACTGTTGATTTAGGGAGTATCTGTACTATACATACAATAAGAATTGCTTTGAATCCAGCTAAAATATGGGTGAGAAGGACTCAAACCTTAGCGGTATATATAAGTAATGATGGGGTAAATTATATAGAACTTTTACCGTATAGTGATTATGTATTTGATCCCAGAATGAGTAATATTGTAGATATAAAATTACCAAATCCTATTAAGACTCGATATGTAAGATTGATATTTATAAAGAATACTGGAGCTACAGGAGGGCAAATAGGAGAATTAGAGATATATGGTGAAGAAGAACAATAAAAAAAAGAGAGTTACAATAAAAGATATTGCTAAAGAGGCTAAAGTAAGTGCTACTACTGTATCAAATGTAATTCATAAAAATTATGATAAGGTGTCTCCAGAGACTGTTAAAAGAATAGAAAAAATAATAAGAGAGAAACAATATGTACCAAATATGTCTGCAAGAGCTTTAGTAAAAAATTCTTCCAAAATAATTGGTGTAATAAATACCTTAATTCCAGTTGAGAGAGGAAGTTTTATTACAGATCCATTCCATACCATGCTTGTTGGTGGAATTGAAAAGGAGCTAAGCAAAAGAGGATATTTTACCATGTTAAGAACTGTTTCCAATGATAAAGAGTTAATAACTTTACTTAAAAATTGGAACTTAGATGGAATAATATTAACAGGAATATTTGATGATGAATTTTATCATGCTTTAAAGTCTCATGAAATTCCTATGGTTTTAATAGATAGTTATATAGATGATGAGGAAATCTTAAAGGTAGGATTGGAGGATTTTAAGGGAGGATATATAGCCACAAAATATCTGATTGAAAAGGGGCATAAAAATATTCTTTTTATTTCTCCAAAGATTAGAGAGCATGGAGTACTTGAAGAAAGATTAAAAGGGTATAAAAAAGCCTTGGAAGAGGCATGTATACCTTTCAATCCAGAAAATGTTTGGGAACATGGGGCTACTGTAGATGAGTGCATAGAACTTGGTAAGAAATTAAGTAGAAGGAAGGATATAACAGCTATTTTTGTAACTGCAGATATAATGGCTATAAGTATTATGAAAGGACTTCAGGAGATGGGTATAAGAATCCCTGAAGATATTTCTATTATAGGATTTGATGATTTAGAAATCTCAAAACTCTCTACTCCGAAGCTTACAACGGTCCATCAAGATATTGAGAAAAAGGGAATAATTTCCGCGGAGATGCTGGTTAATTATCTTGAGGGAAAGGAGATAAAAGAAAAAAATGTGGTTTTGCCTGTTCATCTTGTAGAAAGAGAAAGTGTAAAAGAAATATAGAAATAAGGAGGTACAAAAGTGATAAGAGAAATAGAAAGCATGTTATTTAGGAAAGGGAATAGAAGAATAGAGATTAGATTCATAACTGATAAAATTGTAAACATTTTCCTTACAAATAAAGATGAGAGAAGAAAAGATACAATAGCTATAGAAAGAAAAGAATATGCTCCTTCTAAATATGATGTGAAAGAGGATGAGAAATTTCTAATCTTAGAAAGCTCAGCATTAAAAGTAAGAATAAATAAGGATGATCTAACTGTTGCTTTTTTAAATAAAGAAGATGAGGTTATAAATGAAGATTATAAAGAGGTAGAATTTAATGATGAGAAAGTTTTTTGTTATAAGAAGCTTTTAGATGATCATTTTTATGGATTTGGAGAGAAAGCAGGTTATTTAGATAAAAAAGGTGAAGATTTTGTAATGTGGAATACTGATGAATTTAGAACTCATAATAAAACAACAAATGTTCTTTATGCATCCTTTCCTTTTTTTATTGGATTAAGTAAAAAATTTACTTACGGAATATTTTTTGATAATAGCTACAGAACGTATTTTGATATGGGAAAGAAAAGTGAAGAGTATTATTTCTTTGGTGCAGATGGTGGTCAAATGAACTACTATTTTATATTTGGTGATAATATAAAAGAAGTAGTTGAAAACTATACATTTTTAACAGGAAGAATGGAGCTTCCACCCTTATGGGCTTTAGGTTATCAGCAAAGTAGATACAGTTATGAACCTGCGGAAAAGGTGTTGGAGATTGCAAAAACCTTTAGAGAAAAGGATATTCCTTGTGATGTGATTTACCTTGATATTCATTATATGGATGGATATAGGGTTTTCACTTGGAATAAAGAAGGTTTTAGTGAGCCTAAAAAACTGTTAGAAGAATTAAAGAAATTAGGATTTAAGGTGGTAATCATTGTAGATCCTGGGGTAAAAAGAGATCCGGACTATAAAGTATATAAGGAGGGAATCGAAGGGGATTATTTTGTAAAGGATAAGTATGGTATCACTTTTGTTGGAAAAGTTTGGCCTGGAGAAGCCTGTTTTCCTGATTTTTTCCAGAAAAGGGTAAGAGATTGGTGGGGAGAAAAATTAATAGATTTTATAAAGGACGGTATAGATGGGATTTGGAATGATATGAATGAGCCATCAGTGTTTGATACGCCAAATTTGACGATGCCTGAAGACAATATTCATATCTTGGATGGTGAAAAAGTTTTACATAAAGAAGTTCATAATCTTTATGGTTTATATATGGCAATAGCAACTAAAGATGCACTTTTGAAATATAAATCAAATGAAAGACCATTTATCCTAACAAGATCCGGTTTTAGTGGAATACAGAGATACTCCGCAATATGGACAGGAGATAATAGAAGTTTGTATGAACATTTACTTATGTCCTTTCCCATGATTATGAATATGGGACTTTCTGGAGTTACTTTTGCTGGAGCGGATGTGGGAGGATTTGTTGGGGATTGTGATGGAGAGTTATTTATAAGATGGTTACAAGCTGGTATATTTATTCCCTTTTTAAGAAACCATTCTGCTTTGGATACAAGGAATCAGGAACCATGGGCTTTTGGTGAAATATACGAAAATATAGCAAGAAAATATATAAAAATGAGATATGAGTTTTTGCCCTATATTTATGACTTATTTTATATAGCAAGCAAAAAAGGTTATCCTGTAATGAGACCTTTGGTTTTTGAATATCAAGAAGATGAAAATACTCATAATCTATATGATGAATTTCTCTTAGGAGAAAGCTTTTTGGTAGCGCCAATTTATCTTCCCTCTAAAACCAAAAGAGAAGTTTATCTTCCCAAAGGCGTATGGTATGATTATTGGCAGATTAGTAAATATGAAGGGGAAGATTATTATTTGGTAGATGCTCCAATAGATAGAATACCATTGTTTGTAAAAGAAGGAAGTATAATAGTTAAGCAAGAAGTAGGAAAAAATACTGAAGATGTGAAGGAAAGTAAAATTATAGAGATATATGGGGGAAGAGAAGGAAAATATATTCATTATGAAGATGATGGAAAGACGATGAATTATAAAAATGGAGAGTATAATCTATATGAAATAAAATTTAACTTAGAAGAAAGTGTTTTGAGAATTGATATTGAGAAAACCCACTCTGGATATCAAAGTGGAGTTAAAAAATTCTATATAAATCTTAGAGGCTTTCCTCCTCTTAAAGAGATTTTTATCAATGAAAAGAAGTTTAAATCTGATGAAAGACTGGAGGTCTTATTAAAAGAATCTTTTTAATATAAAGAATTTTGGTTAAAATACAGAAAAAAAGTTTAAGAGGAGGACGTAATGAAAATAGGAAGATTTTCTTATGCTGGAGAAACTTTTTATGGTGTTATAGAAGAGGATAATGTAAATAGAATAAAAAGCTTTGATCCTTTAGAATTGTCTAATATTATTTATGATTTAAAGGATTTAAAGATGTTAGCTCCCAGTGAGCCAAAGAAAGTTATTTGTGTTGGGCTAAATTATAAAGATCATGCGGAAGAATTAAAATTGGAGCTTCCGAAGTCACCAGTATTATTTTTGAAGCCTCCTACTTCTGTTATTGGTCCCTTTGATGAGATAATTTATCCTTCACATATGAGCAAAAGGGTAGATTATGAAGCAGAATTAGTTATTGTTATAGGAAGGAAAGGGAAAATGATTCCCAAGGAAAAAGTAAAGGATTATATTTTAGGATATACATGTGGTAATGATGTTACTGCTCGAGATTTACAGCCTAAAGATGGGCAGTGGACCATTGCTAAATCCTTTGATACCTTTGCGCCAATTGGTCCTATTATAACTGATGAAATAGACCCTAATAATGTCGAGATAAGAGCCATTTTAAACGATAAAGTTGTCCAAAAATCTAATACAAGGAACTTTATTTTTAAAGTTGAGGATTTGGTAAGCTTTATTAGTCATATTATGACATTGGAACCTTTTGATATTATTATGACTGGAACACCATCTGGTATCGGACCTATGAATATTGGAGATAAAATCGAGATAGAAATTGAAGGAATAGGGAAATTAGTAAATTTTGTGAGGTAATTATGAAATACATTGAGATAAGTATAAAAATAAAAAAAGAAGCAGAAGAAGCTTTATTTAATTTGTTAAATGAGTTAGGAACAAAAGGTGTGTCTGTTGTGGGAGAGGATATTCTTAAAGGCGAGTATGAAACTATAAAATCTTATTTTGATGAGAAGGTAGATGCTGATAAGCTTTTAGAAAAAATAAGGGAAGGACTTCAATCTATATCAAATTATCTTGATATTGGTAAGATAGAGATTAATCTAAACTATACTGATGAAGAAGACTGGGCAAACTCATGGAAAAAATATTATAAGCCTGTGGAGATTGGGAATATTGTGATAACCCCAACGTGGGAAAATTATGAAAAAGAGGGAAAAATAGTAGTAGAAATTGATCCAGGGATGGCTTTTGGTACAGGAACCCACGAAACAACTTTGATGTGTATAAAGGCTCTTCAGGATTATTTAAAACCAGGTATGAGTGTTATTGATATAGGAACAGGAACAGGAATTTTGGCAATTGTTTCAAAAAAACTTGGAGCTGATAGGGTATTGGCTATTGATATTGATGATATAGCTGTGGATATTGCCAAGAAGAATAGTGCTTTGAATAAAACTCCTATAGAAGTAATAAAAGGTAATTTAATCGAAGGAATAGAAGAAAGATTTGACTTAGTAATTGCTAATTTAACAGCAGAGCTAATTACAAAATTGATTGAAAAATTGCATAAGATACTCAAAGAAAATTCCATTTGTATATTTTCAGGAATAATTGAGAGCAGACTAAAAGAGGTTGTTGATAAATTGAAGGAGAATAATATTAATGTTATTGAGATTAAGGAGAAAAACAATTGGTTTTTGGTTGTGGCTAAGTACTAATAAAACGATTGATTTAATGATTGCTTAATAAAGTAGAAGAGGATATAATAAAAGAAAAAAAGTGGAGGTCCGATATGAGAGTCTTTAAAATTTTACTCATCCTTATGTTATCCCTTTCTATAACTTTAATTTTTACAAGTAAGGAGGTTGTTATGGGTGGTGAGATTCCTTCTCTTTGGCAGGTTTACAAAGATTACTTTCCTATTGGTGCAGCAGTTAGTCCTGAAACTATTGAGTTTTACGATGAGCTTTTGAAGAAACATTTTAATAGTTTGACTCCTGAGAACCAAATGAAATGGGAAATAATTCATCCTACCCCCTCAACTTACAGGTTTGAGCCTGCAGATAAAATTGTGGAATTTGCTATGGAGAATAAGATGAGAGTTAGAGGACATACATTAGTTTGGCATCAACAGGTGCCTGCCTGGGTTTTTAGGGATGATAATGGAAATCCAGTAAGTAAAGAGATACTTTTGCAGAGATTGAAGGAACATATTATGAAGGTGGTTGGTTATTATAAGGGTAAAGTGGCTGTTTGGGATGTGGTAAATGAAGCAATTTCTGATAATCCCAGTGAATTTTTGAGAGATGCTCCTTGGTATAAGATTGGAGGAGAGGAAGTTATAGAGAAAGCCTTTATTTGGGCGCATGAGGCAGATCCAAATGCTTTGCTTTTTTACAATGATTACAATTTAGAGGAACCAATAAAAAGGGATAAGGCATATCAGTTGGTTAAGAAATTAAAAGAAAAGGGTATTCCAATTCATGGTGTAGGAATACAGGGGCATTGGCTTTTACAATGGCCTACTCCTGAAATGCTTGAAGAATCAATTAAGAAATTTGCTTCTTTAGGCGTTAAGGTTGAGATTACAGAACTTGATGTTTCTATATATAGGGATAGATATGAGAATGCAAATTTCTCAAAAAATCCTCCTCAGGATCGTTTAGATATTCAAGCTCAAGTTTACAAGAGAATTTTTGAAGTATTAAGGAGAAATAAAAATTATGTTAGTGGAGTAACATTTTGGGGCGTAACTGATGGAGTTACATGGCTTGATTTTTGGCCTGTGAGAGGTAGGAAAGATTATCCTCTTATTTTTGATGCAAATCAAAATCCAAAGAAGGCGTTCTGGGAAATTGTAAACTTTAATAAATAAATTAGAAAGGTGGGGATTACTTCCCCACCTATTCAATCTCAATTATGAAAATATGTTCGCCACCTACAAATTTTATATTCTTTACTTCACCGTCTTCTTCTGCTATTACGTCTTTTAAATCTTGAGAGAGTCCTAATTTATCTCCTTTTTTCACTTTATCCCCAACTTTTACCAATACTCCAAAAGTAGCATCAACTTTATAGATCATTATTTTGATAAGGTATAACCAGCAAGATCAGCTATTTTTTTCGCAATATCAGTATTGTCATAAACTCCTGTAAAGTATTGGGCTCCCCTTCCAAAAGCATAAACAGGCACACTTCCACCAGAGTGGGATGTTGTAGTCCAGCCAATTTGAGCTCTTGTTGATATAATATTTGCAATATCTAAGGTTACTCCCTTCTTTATTTTTTCAATTTCTTCTGGCTTTAAGTCTTCTATACCTACATAATCCTTGAAAATTTCTTTGATCTCAGAATCACTCTTACCTTTTACTAAGCCTGCTAAAGTCTCGCAAGATAGTTTTTGTTTCTTTAAAACATCTGGAGTTATCTCATATTTTCCAGTAGAGAGCCCTATTCCTCCTGTTTCATGGTCTGCTGTTACTATGATTAATGTATTATAGTTCTTTTGGAGAAATTCTAAGGCAACTTTTACTGCCTCGTTAAACTCGTAAGTTTCCCAAGCTGCACATGCAGCATCATGGGCATGATTTGCCCAGTCAATTTTCCCTCCCTCGATCATGACAAAGAAGCCGTTTTTGTTCCTACTTAAAACTTCTAAGGCTTTTCTTGTCATATCTGCCAGAGAAGGTACTTTTGACTTTAAAAATTCTCTATCCATAAAATATGGGAGATATTCGTAATCAAATAGTCCTAAAATCTTTCCATTAGGAGCTTTTGCATTTTTTAACTCTTCTGGCGTAGAAACAAACTCATAACCTGCCTGCTTAAATTCTTCTATTAGATTCCTTTCATCATTTCTCTTACTCTTTGGGTTAGATTTTGGAAGAAAATAGGATAATCCTCCTCCCATATATATGTCCGCTGATTTAAATTGGGCGTATTGATCTGCTACAGGAAGTTCATCTCTTGATGTTGTGTGGGCACCAAAGGCTGCTGGTGTCGCGTGGGTTATAGTTACAGTAGTGATTAGTCCTGTTGATTTTCCAAGCTCCTTTGCAGCTTCAAGAAGAGTTTTTACAGGTTTTCCGTCTGGGGTTATGCTTAGCCATGCATTGTTGGTTTTAAATCCAGTTGCAAGAGCAGTTCCTGCAGCAGCAGAATCAGTCACTAAGGTATTTGCTGAATAGGTTTTTGCGATGCCGGTATAAGGTGCCTTTTCAAAATCTAAGTATCCATCTTTCCCTACGAGGATAATCCTTGATAGATCTACGCTTTCCAAGCCCATTCCATCACCTATGAAGAATATTACGTTTTTAACCTTTGGCACCTCAGCAAAAGAGAGAGTAAGTAGGGAGATTAGGAGAAGAAGAATTAAAAGGATCTTACCTCTACTCATACCTAAACCTCCTTATTTAGAAATTTTCAATTCTAATATAACATGACTTACTCTAAATTGCTATTAAAAAGTTTTAATGTTAGTTTAATTTATGATAAAATTTAACCTTTTAAAAATATTAATTTTGACTTTCTATTTTATAAAATTTATATTGACAAAATATAAGAATTAATATTAAAATATGAAAGCTGATGTTAAAAAGAAATTTGGGAATGGGGAGAATTACAAGATGATAAAAGAAGCAAAAATTTTAAATGTTGTTAAGAAAGATGTTAGACTGTTTATACTTGCTGGTATTCTATCAATTATCATTTCCTTTCTGAATATATCTCTTATAAATTTTGAGAGAAAAATCTCCGATACAATTCTAACGATGAATCGAAATCTTTTTAGGGAAATAGTCTTTATAGTAGTAGTTATTGTAGTTTTAAAAATCTTTCTTGAGTATATTAAGTCCTACACCTTTGGAAGATTTGCAGAAAAAACTTTAGCGAATTTAAGAATTGTAATTGGTGAGAAACTATTAAAAGTACCTATAGAATATATAGAAAACAATTCTACAGGAGATTTTATATCGCGTTTATCAAATGATTTGTCCCTTATTCAAAATTTTATAGGGGGGTCATTAAATGATCTTTTATACCATCCTGTTACCTTTATAATGGGGGTTATACTGGCATTAAATATTAGCTGGAAGTTGACTCTATTTTGCTTTACTGTTATCCCAATTATATTATTTCTTTCTGTCATCATTAGTTCTCCAATTGAAAAATTCACTCAAAAACAACAAGATGCTTTTGGGGATGTGAATACATTAGCTCAAGATTCTATTTCAGGTATAGCCGTTATAAAATCGTTTAATCTTCAGAAGGAAATTCATAATAGATTTGTAAAAGAACTCCAAAAAGCTTTTAAAGAGGGATTAAGGTCTGCAAGATATGAAGTAGTTCTTGAACCTATAAAAATGATGCTTCAGATTGGTCCTTTTCTTCTCATGTTCTTTTATGGGGGTAGTTTGGTTTTAAAAGGAGAGATGACAGTAGGAGGAATCCTTGCTTTTATTGAACTTTTGAATGTCTTTTTAGCTTCTGTTAATGTTTTTCCAAACATAATAAGTAATTACAGAAAAGCAAAAGCGGCAGGCGAAAGAATAGAGGAAATATTAAATCAAGAAGAAGAAAGCTTTGGTGAAATAGAAGAAGGAATTAAAGATTATCCTTATGCAGTTGAATTTGAGAATGTTTCGTTTTCTTATAATGGTAATATGGTAATAAGGAAGTATTGAAAAATATTAATTTAAAAATCAAAAGGGGAGAAAAAGTTGCCATAATTGGAGAGAGTGGGGGTGGAAAATCTACTATAGTGAAACTTCTTCTTGGCTTTTATAAACCTAATAAAGGAGATATTAAGATTTTTGGAGTACCCTTAAGAGAGTGGAATTTGGAGAGATTAAGAGAAAAGTTTTCTGTAGCAAATCAAGATGTATATCTTTTCCCAGAAAGCTTTAAAGAGAATATACGTTATGGAAAGTATGATGCAAAGGATGATGAAATCATAATATTTGCAAAAAAAGCCTTAGCCTTCGATTTTATTACAGAGGAACACGGCGGTTTTGATACAAAGGTAGGGGAGAGGGGTGTAAATTTATCAGGAGGTCAAAGGCAAAGGATTGCTATTGCAAGAGCATTACTAAAAAATTCTCCAATACTTTTGTTAGATGAGGCCACATCCTCCTTAGATCCTGAATCTGAGGAATTAGTAAATAATGCTCTTCAAAGACTTATGGAGGGTAAAACCACATTAGTTATAGCTCACAGACTTTCTACTATACAGAATGCGGATGTTATATATGTAGTGGATGATGGGAGGATTGTAGAAAAGGGAACTCATGAGGAACTTTTGTCATTAAATGGGAAGTATAAAACCTTATATGAAGTTCAATTCAAGTGAAAAGAAAAAACTAAATTTCAAGAGTAAATAAACCAAATTTTTCATAAAAGGCAACTGGGGGATCCATTTTAAACTCCATAATTTCATCTCTTACGGGATGCTTAAACTTTATTTTATAACAGTGAAGAGCTATAGCATTTTCTACAAACCTAACTTTGGAGCCATACTTTACATCTCCTACTATTGGACATCCTATATGAGAAAGTTCTGCTCTTAATTGATGTTTTCTTCCTGTTTTAGGGGAAAGTTTCCATAGTATTAATTCCTTTCTTTTCTCAATAACTTTAAAATATGTTATAGCCTTCTTTGAATAAGTTACCTCGTTTTCAAAAACAACAGCTTTTTTGTTTCTTTCGTCCCAAAAGATATAGTTCTCCCAAATTCCTTCTTTTAGTGTTGTATTTCCCTCAGTAAGGGCAATATATACTTTTTCTACCATATGTTCTCTAAAAGCTTGGGAAAGTCTACCTGCAGATTTTGAATTTCTTGCAAAAACTAAAACGCCAGACACATTTTTATCTAATCTATGTACTATGCCAAGAAATACATTTCCAGGTTTTTTGTATTTTTCTTTTATATAACTCTTTGCAATTTCTAATAGTGTAATCTTTCTTGTGGAGTCACCTTGTACCAATATCCCTGCTGGTTTTTCCACTACTAATAAGTGATTATCTTCATAAATTACCTTTAAATTAAAATCCATAACTATACCCTGAAAAGATGAGATTTACACTTACAATCTGATGATCCAAATTTAGGAATAAAATCTTTTTTCTTTTCAAGTTCTCTTGCAATTTTACATTCCATATTTTTATCCGCTTCTATATAGATTACTCCTATCACATTAGCCCACCTGTTACTTAATAGATAATCAACATGCCAAAATTTTCTTTTATTTTTTGAAATATGTCTAAGTATTCTTTTTTCTAAATTATTTTGGGCAGAACCTACGTAACAGTAAATTCCTTTTTTAAAATCTATTTTTCCTAAGGATCCCACATTTATTTTTAAGTCTTTCTCTACATTAATGAGAAGTATATAAATCCCCTTCATTAATTTTTTCTCTTATTATTTTGAGTTTTCTTTAAAGGCGGAAAAGATGGATGAACTTTTTCTTGTTTTCCAAAAATATCTGAGATTTTTTGAGATAATGATTCTATATAGGATCTAACAATTTGCCATATATTTTCATTATAAAAGGCAGTCCTCATTAATTTTAAGTTTAATCTTGTAATTCTCATATTATAACTTCCTACAGGAGTCCTCCTTACTATATATGGCTCTTTTATTTCTACATTATTAATTCCATTTATGGTAGTATAAAAATATTTAAAACCTAATTCCTTTGCTATTTCTAAAACCTCAGAATTATATGCTCCGTAGGGAAAACATAAAGATTCTATATGAGTATTTAGATTTTCTTCAAGCAGTATTTTAGATAACTGTAAATCAATTCTGACACGATTTTTGTATTCTTCATCGTCTTCTTTATAGCCTGTCTCAGGATAATAGATGTGAGTTATAAGGACAGGACTTTTATGCCCCCATTTATCTCTTAAGGCATAATAATGTGAATCATATGTGTGGGAACCAAAAGTTATAAGTCCACTTCTTAGCATTTCTTTCATCTCATCCCAAGTAAGGTGTCCAGGTGTTCCAATTCTCGATACTATCACAAAATTTATAGCAGGAAATCTAAACTTTTTTAAAATTGGATATGCATATTTATAAAAACTCTCATATCCATCATCAAAGGTAATAAGTATCGCATTTTCAGGGATTTCTCCTTTTCCTTCTAAAAATCTTTCAAAGGCATAGGAGGATATTGGATGGAATCCCATTTCTTTTAGGTAAATCATATGAGATTTGAAAAGTTCTGGAGAAACAGAAATTGGTCCTTGTATTTTAGGATCAATTTGATGGTATATAAGGACAATCACTTTATCCTTATATGGAATGTTTAAAAATGGTATTTTACTCATGTAAGGTAAAGAATCAGGTTCTAATCTCGCATAGGAGATATTCATGATAAAAAGAACAACAAATAAATAAAGCATTTTATAAAATCTTACCATAAATTCGCCTCCAATAACTTGCTATTAATTTGTCTTCATATTTTATCATATTGTAGTAAAATAAATACTATAATTTAAGATTATGAAGGATATATTTAGAGCTTTAAAATATAGAAATTATCGTTCATTTTTTGTGGGACAGGCAATTTCTGTCATTGGCACCTGGATGCAGCAGACTGCAATGAGTTGGCTTGTATATAGAATTACAAATTCTCCTTGGCTTTTAGGTACCACCGCCTTTTTTGGGCAAATTCCTAATCTTATTTTAGCTCCTTTTGCAGGAGTATTTGTTGATAGGTTTAATAAGCATAAGATCGTAATACTTACTCAAACTTTAGCACTAATTCAGGCATTGATTCTTTCTATTCTAACCTTATCTGGAGTAATTCAAGTTTGGCATATTATTCTAATGAATATATTTCTTGGAGTTGTGAATTCTGTTGATGCACCTGCCCGTCAATCTTTTGTTGTTGAAATGGTGGATAGAAAAGAAGATTTAGCAAATGCGATAGCCCTTAACTCCTTTATTTTTAATAGTGCTCGTTTGATAGGTCCAACAATAAGTGGCTTTGTGGTTGCTCTCTTGGGAGAGGGGATTTGTTTCTTGATAAACGCTATATCTTATTTGGCGGTCATTATTGCTCTGCTATTTATGAGACTAAAGCCCAAGAAAAGCATTCCCACACAGAATAATATTTTGCAAAATTTAAAAGAAGGTTTTGTTTATTCGTTTAAATTCTTAGTTGTAAGATATACCTTAATATATTTAAGTATTTGCAGTATGGTTGCATCTTTTTACCAAGTTCTTATGCCAGTGTTTGCTGGAAAGGTTTTTCACGGAGGTCCTCAAACATTGGGTTTTCTTATGGGGGCTTTAGGAATAGGTACATTAATTGGAGCTCTTTATGTTGCTGGAAGGAAAAGTATATTAGGTATAGAGAGAAATATTGCATACTCTTTAGTATTCATGGGACTTGGTCTAATTCTTTTTTCTATATCTAAAACTTTTATCCTATCCTTTCTCCTTCTTATATTAATTGGATTCACCTATATAATAAATGTAGTGAGTAGTAATACTTTAGTTCAAACAGTTATAGATGATGAGATAAGGGGAAGAGTTATGAGCTTTTATGTTATGTTTTTTATGGGAGCCATGCCCATTGGTAGTTTTCTTGGTGGTGCATTAGGGAATATTATAGGACCATCCTATACAGTCCTTTTAGGAGGTATAATATGCCTCCTTTCATTTTCTTTCTATTATTCAAGGCTTTCTCTTTTAAACACTAATATTCAAAAGGCTATTAAAAAGAGAGATTTTGTCTCATAACAACTTTAATATTTCCTTTAAGGAGAATGATAGTTCTCCTACTTCTCTTACTTTTATATTAACTTTCGGGTTTTCTCCCTTTATATTTATCTCAAACCTTACTCTATCACCCAATCCCCAATTAAAGGGCAAATCTTTATTTAATTTAATTTCACCATCATCCATTGAGAGGTTTTCAATTCTTAGAGGTATCATATAGTTTATTGCCTCAAAACTTATGTGATTTTCCTTTTGAACCATACTTTTCTTATCTATCATCTGGAGAAAATAGGATAAATATGGATTGCTATACATTTCTTTTCCTCCTTTCATTATTTTTATAACCCTATCAGGAAAATTTGATATTATGGCAAAAATTTTAAAATCTAAAATTTCCTTTATTTTTTCTTCATCGTCTACAGTCCATGCAATAGTTCTATCCCTATAAGGAGCATAATCTTCATTAATATAGTAAAAATGTGGTTTTAGATAATCTACTTCCTTAACATAAACGGAAAGATCTCTTGGGGAATGAGCATAAAGATAGGCAAATTTAATTTCTGGATATAGTTTTTTATATTCAAAAACCCCATTGTGCCAAAAGGAAGAGATAATAAAATCCTTTAATTTAATTTCTTTTACAAGATCTATTACATCCTGAAAATCCTTGGGATTTTTTACCTCAATATCTACAAATTTATCATGAGATTTTATTAATTCTAAGGCATCTTTTAAGGTTGCAATAGGTTCTCCATTTATAGTTACATTTTTTAACTTACTAAATTCAGTCCTTCTAACATTTATATCTATTCCTGTTAGTCTCTTTAAATTCTCGTCATGAGATACTATTAAAACTCCGTCTGCAGTTTTCTGTACATCTAACTCTACTCCATCTGCTCCCATTTCTATTGAGGATTTAAAAGCCTTTAAAGTGTTCTCAGGATTATACGAATTTCCTCTATGTCCCAATACAAGCATAAATTTCTCCTCCTTCATTAAATTCCCATTTATTGCCTTTAATATCATATACAATAAATTTTTCCCTACCTCCTAAATATCCTTTATGTAGATATTCAATCTTTAAATATTTCTCACCTTCTTCTAAAAAGCATGAAAATTTTATAAGGTTAAATTCTCCTTTCTCATAGTTCCATGTTTCACCATCATCTTCGTAATAAAGAAATTCTCCACTTCCAGGAAAGATTTTCAATTCTAAAAAGTTTTGTTTTTTCTCGCCTACATAATTTTGCTCTTCCCACATAGGAATAATACTTCCCTCTCTAACAAAGATTGGAATAGTATCTAAATCTGCATAAACTTTATAAATCCCTGGTCCTCTATATTCTTTATATGAATAAAAGTCATACCAAAATCCAGAAGGAAAATATACATCTCTTTCTTTCTCACCTTCTTTATAAATGGGAGCGATCAGTAGATTAGGTCCAAGCATAAATTCATCCTCATGCTTTATTGCATTTATATCCTCTGGAAATTCCAAAAAGAGACTCCTTAAAGGGGGAATTCCTTTTTCCTTTGCTTCATAAAAAAGAGAGTAGATATATGGGATAAGTTTATATCTCAAAATAATATATTTTTTGGCTATTTTTTCTACATTTTCCCCAAAGCTCCAAGGCTCTTGGGGTTTTGTGTTCATGGCGGTATGTACTCTAAAGAAGGGATAGAATACTCCAAGCTGTATCCATCTTATAAAAAGTTCTGGGGTACAATCTCTCCAAAAGCCACCCACATCTGCTCCTACAAAGGGAACTCCAGATAAAGATAAATTTTGTAGCATAGGGATACTCATATATAGGTGTTCCCAACTGCTTTTATTATCTCCTGTCCATACCGCAGAATATTTTTGAATTCCAGAGAATCCTGCTCTTGAAACAATAAGAGGTCTCTTATCACTATACTTTTTCCATCCTTCGAAACTTGCCTTTGTCATTAGAAGCCCATAAGCATTGTGAATATCAGCATGAGTAAATTCTTGATTTTCTCCATGTAAGACATCTGAGGGTAGAGTTTTTCTCTTTATCTCTTTAATTTTAGCGTTGAATTCTGAAGGTTTAGGTAGAGAGGGAGGTTCTTTTAGTTTTAAGAAATAAAAAAGTAATCTCATTAGATAGTACTCAATTTTAGAAAGAGAAGAGGGTTCATTCATATCATTCCAAATACCACTAATTTCAAGATTAATTAATTTTTTCAGTTTTTCACCCCACCAAGATCTAACATCTTTTCTAATAAAATCAGGAAATGCACATTTTCCTGGCCACACATACCCTATATACACATCTTTATTTCTTTTACAAAAGTATCCTTTCTCTATTCCTTCTTTATAAACCTCATAGCTTTCGTCTTTTTTAATCCCAGGATCAACAATTAAAAGTATTTTAAACCCTTCCTCTTTTAAATCCTTTACCATCTTTTCAAAGTTTGGAAATTTCTTTTTATTTACGGTGAATACTCTATATCCATCCATATAATCTATATCAAGATAGATAACATCACATGGAATATTTTTCTTTCTAAAAGTCTTCGCTATATTTATTACTTTTTCCTCACTTTCATAGCTCCATCTCGATTGTTGAAAACCTAAAGCCCATATGGGTGGCATATAATATCTTCCGGTAAGTTTTGTATATCCTTCTATTACCTCTTTAGGAGTTGGTCCATAAATAAAATAATAGTCTAATTCTTCTCCCTCGCTTGCAAAATACCAGTACTTCTCATTTTCATTTCCCATATCAAAATAACTTAAATTTGTATGATCAAAGAATAATCCATAGCTTCGTGTAGGACTATAGGCAATAAAAAAGGGATGGGATTGATAGAGAGGATCCGCCTTAGGTGAGTGATGAGGTTCGTCAGTATTCCAATTTATTAATCTTTTACCTTTCTTATTTAAGCTTCCTGTTCTTTCCCCAAAGCCTAAAAAAGCTATTTCATCTCTAATTTCCTTATAACAGAAAATTTTATTATCTATCTTTTTATAACCTAAGTCTTCATAATCTGAGAGTATCAAATTATTGTCGTGGTCATAGATTTTTAATGTATTCTTTTTCTTGTTTATTTTAATTTTAAGACTGTTTGTTAAAATTATGCTTTCTTCATTAGCTTCCTCGATAGAATAGTTTATAGGTTCGGTTTTTTCAACTGCAAAGGAATTTTTCTCTTTTTCACTTTCTGGAAAATAAACTCTTATAATTTTATGGTCTATTACTTGTATCTTCATAGCTTTAATTATATATCAATTAAATTATTTATGGTATAATCATTTAAAAATTTTTGGGAGAATTAATATGAAAAAGATTATTTTTCTCCTAATATTTTTGTTTATACTCTTCTCACCAATATACGCGAAGGATTATGGATTCAACTTTGCAAAGGTATATTATGATATAAAACCTAATGGGGAGATAGATGTTGTAAATGAATTATCCTATTGGTTTTCTGGATCATACTCTCGAGCCTGGATAAATATTCCTTATGGAAATTGGGATATAAAGGATGCTTCTGTAAAAGAAGTTATAAATGGAGTAGAAAAGGATTATACTTATCATCGTGAGACACAAGAAAGAATTCCAAATACCTTTAATTTTACAAGAACCTCAGAAGGTTACAAAATTACATGGTTTTATAGAGCAAGTGATACTAATAAAACCTTTAGAGTTCATTATAAACTCATAAAGGGATTAAATGTATATAATGATGTGGCGGAGTTTTATTGGAAAGTATGGGGAGGGGATTGGGAAAAAAAGCTTCCTGCGCTCTGGGTAGAAGTTTCTCTACCTAAGGAGATAGAAAATATTAATGAAGTTTCATATTTTCTTCATCCAAAGATTGACGGCAAAATTGGGATCAGTAAGGATTATAAAAAGATTTTAGCTTATGCAGGAAATATTCCAGAAAAACAATGGGTGGAGGTAAGATTAGTATTTCCAAGATACTATCTAACAAACCTTGATGAAAGTAAGGTCAACTTAATATTAGAGAATGGGCGTGAAAAGATATTAAAGGAGGAGGAAAATTGGAGGAGGGAAGAGGAGAGAAAAAGATTTTGGATTGATATATTAAAAGGCACATTAGTAATTCTAATAATTATATTCTTGTTTTTGGGAATTTATGCTCCTTTAAGAACTTACTTTAAATATGGAAGAGAGCCAAGGGTAGATTATCAAGGTGAATATGAGCATGAACCACCTGCAGATATTCCTCCTGCTTGGGTTGATATGCTTATTAATCAATCTGATAGTACTTTACCTGATTCAATTGTTGCATCTACTTTGGAGCTTGCAAGAAGAGGATATTTAAAAATAGTAGAGGAAATAAAGGAGGGATTTTTAGGAAGAAAACACAAAGATTATAAGATTGTTTTGACAGGAAAGAAGATGGAAAATGAGCTAAGTGAAGATTTGAAAGAGTTATTGTTGCAATTTGGAGAATTTGGTAGTGAGTTTTACATATCTGAACTTAAGAATAAGAATTTGCAATCTTTCAAGAGTAATTTCGATAAATTGGTAAAGTATTATGTATATGATAAAAATAGGTGGATTCTTACAGAAGGGTTAAAAATATTAAACATTTGGTTGTTTGTTTGGATTCTCTTAGAGTTTCTAACTTTCGTCTTTTTATTCATCTTCTCTAAAAATTTAAAAGATATATTACCTTATGCAATTGCCTTAATTGTTGTTCTTAGTATAAATGTATTTCTAAATATTATTTTTAGAAAACCTGTAAAAAGATATTCTCCTGAGGGAAAACTTCTTGCATTGAAATGGAAAGCCTTTAAAAGGTTTTTAAAAGACTTTTCTCTTATCTCCAAGCATCCTCCAGAATCCTTAATTATGTGGGAGAAATATTTGGTTTATGGAACTGTATTAGGAGTTGCAAAGGAAGTTTTAAAGGCTATGAAGATGTTAGAAGTTCCTGTTAATGATATACAATGGTTTACACCAGGAATTTCTGGTTATATGGTAGATTTAGCTGATTCCTTTGAAAGTTTTAATTCTTCTTTAGCATCTTTTAGTGATGCTTTCACAAGTAGTGTGGCGTCTTCTACCTCTTCCGGTTCATCAGGTGGAGGAGGTGGAGGCGGTGGAGGAGGCGGAGGAGGTGCAGATTAAATGTTTATTTTAAGCTTATTTATTACAAGTTTTTTGGTGGGTTTTTCTGGAGCTTCAGCTCCAGGTCCTTTAATGACTTTAGTTCTTGCTCAAAGTAGTATAGGTGGATGGAAAAGGTCTTTAGAAATAATAACGGGTCATGCTATCCTTGAAGGTATTCTTGTAATTTTACTTCTTTTAGGAGTTCAAAGTATTTTGAAAACTCCAGTTTTTATAAAATCTTTTAGTTTTTTTGGAAGTCTTTTTTTGATATACATGAGTCTCTCTTTATTCACGAGCTTAATAAAGAAGAGAATAGAAATTTCTATAAATTCTAACCCTATAAATTATTCTTTTAATCCATCTCTGATCTTGGCAGGTGCTTTAACTTCATTGGCAAATCCCTATTGGCTTCTTTGGTGGCTTACAATTGGGGTTTCTTTTATTGCACAAGCAAAAAACTACTTAGTATTTGGAGTCCTAAGTTTTTATATTGGGCACATTCTTTCTGATTATGTTTGGTATATGTTTATAGGATTTATAGGGCAAGGACTATCCCTTCCCTTTTGGAGAAAAATATATAACTATATTCTTTATTTTGCTTCCTTTTTCCTCTTAGGATTCGGAATATATTTTTTAGTGCTAATTTTCAGTAATAGAATTTAGATTTTTAGCAAATAGATTTGGAATATCTTCACCTAAGCCAATAAGATGTATTTCTTTGAAGGAATGTTTTTCATTTTTTATAAAATTAACGATGGTTTCTACGATGATTTTTGTCCCTAAATCCGGTGGAAATCCAAATATACCGCAACTTATAGCAGGGATACTTATAGTTTTTATATCTTTTTCAACTGCTAACTTTAAAGTGCTTTGAACTGCCTTTTGCAACTTTTTATATTCATCTCCCTCTCCCCATCTTGGACCTACAGTATGGATGACATACTTTGCTTTTAAGTTACCCGCAGAAGTAATCGTTGCCTCTCCTGTAGGTAGAGGACCAAATTTTTGAACATATTCATCACTTTCCTTTTGGATGACATCTCCACCAGCTCTTACAATAGCTCCTGCAACACCTCCTCCATGCTTTAAATAGTTGTTGGCTGGATTTACAATTGCTTCAGTATTCTCTTGTGTTATATCTCCTTGAATCACTTTAATCTTTACGCCATTGATCTCTTTCTCAAAAATAATTTCCATTTTCTATCACCTCCTGACTTATATTATACTTAAAATCGCTGTAAAAATTCCTCGTGTTTAAAAAAAGTTTAAACTTTAAATTAGGATATTTTTGTTAAAATTATGTTACATAATAAATGTGTGTTTCTATTTTTAATTTTTTATAAGGGGTGTATGAGTTGTTAGATAGATATTGCAGAAAAGAGTTTAAGTTAATTTGGTCCGATGAGAATAGATATAAGTTGTGGTTAGATGTTGAGATGGCTTTTTTGAAAGCAAGAGCTTATTATGGGGAAATATCCGAGGATTTAGTTAAGGAGATAGAATCAAGAGCAAAATTCAATGTGGATGAGATAAAAGAAATAGAGAAAGAAAATAACCATGAGATGATAGCTTTTTTGACTAATGTAGCAAGTTACGTAGGAAAGGGTTCAGAATATATTCATCAAGGTTTGACCTCTTCTGATGTAATGGATACAGCATTTTCTCTGCAAGTTTTGTCCGCTCTGAATTATATTGAGAATGATTTAAAAACACTTATTGATGTTGTTAAGGAAAAAGCAATAAAGTATAAATATCTTCCAATGGTTGGCAGAACTCATGGTATGCATGCTGAACCTATAACGCTTGGTTTTAAATTTTTAGGATGGTATTCAGAGTTATTAAGGGATTTAGAAAGACTTAAGAAAGCAAAAGAAAATATTAGATATGGTAAGTTTTCAGGAGCTGTTGGAACATTAGCTCATACCCGTCCAGAGATTGAAGAAAAAGCTTGTGAGATATTAGGTTTGAGACCTGAACCTGTAGCTACTCAAATTGTACCGAGAGATAGACATGCAGAAGTTATATTCAGTTTAGCTATGATAGCAAGCACATTAGAAAGATTTGCTCAGGAGATAAGACATCTTCAGAGAACTGAAGTGGCAGAGCTTGAAGAGCCATTTAGGGAAAAACAAAAGGGGTCTTCTGCTATGCCCCATAAAAGGAATCCTATTTTATCGGAAAGAATATGCGGACTTGCAAGGGTTATTAGAGGATATCTTATTACATCTCTTGAAAATATTTCTTTGTGGCATGAAAGAGATATTAGCCACTCCTCCGCAGAAAGGATAATTTTTCCAGATGCTACTTCTTTAGTTGATTATATTTTAAACTTAATGATTAATATTTTAAAGGATTTGAAAGTTAACGAAGAAAACATTAAAAGGAATTTAGAAATTAGTCAAGGTATCTTTTATTCGTCCAATCTATTGATTGCTCTAACAGAGAAAGGGATGTTGAGAGATACAGCTTATTCTATTATTCAGGAAGATTCATTTGAGGCTCTTCAGGAGAAGAGATCCTTAAAGGATGTAGTAATGAATGATAGTAGAATTAATGAAGTATTAACAAAAGAAGAGATCGAAAGGTGTTTTTCTTTGGATAATTATTTCAAAAATATAGATAAAATTTACGAAAGGATAGGGGTAAAATGAGTAAATGGTGGGTTAAATTAGAAATATTCTTAAAAGAAGGTATTCTTGATCCTCAGGGCAAAACTATTAACAATGCTTTACATTCACTTGGGTTTAATGAGGTTGAGGAAGTCAGAATGGGTAAAATTTTAAGAATGAAAATTGAAGCAGAAAATGAGAATGAAGTTAGAGAAAAGGTTAAAAGAATGAGTGAAATATTTTTAGCAAATCCAGTAACAGAAGATTATTATATTGAGGTAGAGGGGAAATGCGAGTAGGAATTATTATATTCCCTGGCTCTAATTGTGATCTTGATACTTATTGGGCTCTACAGCTTGCAGGTTTAGAACCAGTTTTTTTGTGGCATAAAGAAAAGGATCTAAAAAATGTTTCTGCTGTTATTCTTCCAGGTGGATTTTCTTATGGGGATTATCTAAGAGCTGGAGCAATTGCCAAATTTTCTCCAATTATTAGTAGTGTTTATGATTTTGCTGAAAAGGGTGGATTAGTACTTGGAATATGTAACGGTTTTCAAATTTTGTTGGAGATGGGATTGCTTCCAGGTGCTATGCTTCCTAATAATACCAATACTTTTATATGTAAGCCTGTTTATTTGAGGGTGGAAAATAATAATGTTAAGTTTTTGAGTAGATATGAAGAGGGTGAAATTATCAAGTTGCCAATAGCTCATAAAGAGGGAAGATACTATATTCCAGAAAAAGAATTAGAATTGTTAGAAAAGAATAGGCAGGTAGTGTTAAGATATTGTACTGAAAATGGAGAGGTAAATGAAAAAAGCAATCCAAATGGTTCTTTGAATAATATTGCTGGTATTGTTAATAGAAGAGGAAATGTTATGGGAATGATGCCTCATCCTGAAAGAGCAGTTGAAAAAATTTTAGGGAGTGATTCAGGACTAAGATTATTTTTATCCCTTATAAATTGAGGTGAAAAGAATGGGAATACATGGATTAAAAGAAGAGGAAATAAAACATGCCATTGAGATTTTAGGAAGAGAACCTAACGATGTAGAATGGTCAGTTATTTCTGTAATATGGTCTGAACATTGTAGTTATAAGCATTCAAGGAAATACTTAAAGAATTTTCTTACAAAATCCGATTGGGTATATCAAGGTCCTGGAGAAAATGCAGGAATTATAGATATTGGAGATGGTTATAAAATAGCTTTTAAGGTGGAGAGTCATAATCATCCTTCTGCAGTAGAGCCTTTTCAGGGTGCTGCTACAGGAGTCGGAGGTATAATTAGGGATATTTTAGCTTTAGGAGCAAGACCTATTGCCCTTTTGGATTCGTTGAGATTTGGTCCTCAAGATAATCTTAGAAATCGTTATCTATTTAATGGTGTTGTATCTGGAATAAGTTTTTATGGAAATTGTATTGGAGTTCCTGTTGTTGGAGGGGAAATTGATTTTGAAGATTGTTATAGCTCTAATCCATTAGTTAACGTTATGTGTGTAGGATTGATTCCTCCTGATAGAAAGATATATAAAGGTAAGGCAGAAGGAAAAGGTAATTTACTTCTCCTTGTTGGGGCAAAAACGGGAAGGGATGGTATTCATGGTGCAAGCTTTGCGTCGGAAAAGTTGGATGAAGAGGTTCATACTCAAAGACCCTCTGTTCAGGTAGGAGATCCATTCTTGGGTAAATTATTAATTGAAGCCAGTTTAGAAATATGCAGTTTAGAAGATGGAATAATTGGGGTGCAAGATTTTGGTGCTGCGGGAATTGTAAGTGCTGTCTCCGAGTCTGCAAGTAGAGGAAATTCAGGGGTAATATTAAATTTAGATAGAGTTCCTCAAAGGGAAAAGGATATGACCGCAGAAGAGATTTTAATATCGGAATCTCAAGAGAGAATGTTATTTATAATTAGACCGGATGTACTAAATAAAGTAAAAGAAATTTGTCAAAAGTGGGATGTGGATGCAGAGGTAATCGGTGAGGTTATTGATGAGGAAAGATTTATAGCATACTTTAAAGGGGAAAAAGTAGTGGATTTACCAATAAAATTACTAACAAAAGAGTCTCTTGAATTTGATCCACCTTTTAAAGGTTATGAGACTCCAAAAATTAATACTTTATTAAAAAAGGAAGATAAAAAGTATGATTATATTAAGCATTTAATAGATTCAGTCAAAATAAAAGAGGGAATTTATATTCAATATGATTATTCCATTCAAACAAATACAGTAATTTCTCCTGGCATGGGAGATTCTGCAGTATTAAGGATTAAAGGAACAAATAAAGGAATAGCTGTTACAATCGATGGTAACGGTAGATATTGTTATTTGGATCCTAAAATTGGGGCAATGAATGCAGTATCAGAAGCATGTAGAAATATTTTATGTGTTGGAGGAAAACCCCTTGCTATTACTGATGGTCTTAATTTTGGAGATCCAGATGAGCCTGAGGTATTCTACCAGTTTAGAGAGGTTATTTCAGGAATTAATCTTGCCTCAAGGATATTAGAGATCCCAATTGTAAGTGGAAATGTGAGTTTTTACAATGGGCAAGGAGATAATAGAATATTTCCTACTCCTTTAATAGGTATGGTGGGGGTGCTGGAGGATTTATCATATTTAATTACTCCCGGGCTTAAAAAAGAAGGCAATCTTTTGTATTTAATTGGTGATTTAAATTGGCTTAGATTAGACGGAAGTGATTATCTTAAATTTGCTTATAATCAGATTGCAGGGGAGCCTCCATATGTGGATTTAATATGGGAGAGAAGGTTAAAGAATTTTATGGAGGATATTAGAAAGGAAAAAATTGTATTATCCGCCCACGACTTAAGTGAAGGAGGATTGGTAAATACTCTTTTGGAAATGTGTATTTGGGGAAGAAAGGGAATTGATGTAGAATTAAATATAGATAAGGAGGAAGAAGAAGTTTTATTTGGGGAGGCAAGTGGGATAATAGTTGTTGAGGTTCCCGAAGAAAGGAAAGATTTATTTGAGATGAAAATAAAAGACTATGAATTGAAAACTGTAAAGATAGGGAAAGTTTCAAAGGATCATTTCCAAATAAAGCCCTATTTGTCTTTACCCCTTGAAGATATTTTAGGAGGGGAATAAAAATGTCTATTTATGAGGAATGTGGAATTGCTGGAGCTATTACACCTTCAAAATATAATTTATCCAGTTTTTTGGTATATAATGCATTGCTTAATTTACAACATAGAGGACAAGAAAGTGCTGGTATAGTAAGTTTTAAATCTTCAGAGCCAAATTTTCACAAGGACTATGGTTTGGTAAGTAATGTTTTTAATAATGATATATTGAAAAAATTAAGAGGAAAAATTTCCATTGGACATGTGAGATATTCTACTTCAGGAAAACAAAACCCTAATAATATTCAGCCTCTTATTGTTAATTTACCAAAGTATGGTTTTTTAGCTTTGGCACACAATGGACATATAGCGAATGCCAATTTTTTGAGAAAAAAGCTTGAAAATGAGGGAGCTATCTTCCAAAGTACCTCAGATACTGAGGTTATTTTTCACTTGATGGCAAGAGCGGAAGGAAAGAATTTAGAGGAAAGATTAATGAATGCTCTTAATCATGTGGATGGTAGTTATGCACTTTTGATAGCAAGTAATGAGGGAATTTGGGCTGTAAAGGATCCAAATGGTTTTAGACCATTGTTTATGGCTGTTTTAGAGGATGGAAGTATACTTTTTTCTTCTGAAACATGTGCATTTAAAAATCTTCCCGTTAAAAGTATAAAGGAGTTAGAGAGGGGAGATTTAATATTTGTAAGTAGTGAAGGAGAGATTAGAGAGAGTGTTTATAAAATAGGTGAATCAAGGTTTTGTCTCTTTGAGTTCATATATTTTTCCAGACCTGATAGCTTGTATAATGGAAAGAGTGTTTATAATTATAGGAAAGATATGGGAAGGATACTTGCAAAGGAGTCTTATGTTCCTGCGGATATAGTTGTCCCTGTGCCAGATTCTGGAATACCAGCTGCTATTGGTTTTAGTGAATTTAGTGGAATACCTTTAGAAATGGCTCTAATGAGAAGTCATTATGTAGGAAGAACTTTTATACAACCAAGACAAGATCAGAGGGAAGGTGCAGTTAGAATTAAGCTTCTGATAATGGGAGATGTAGTTAAGAATAAGAGAGTTATATTGGTAGATGATTCGTTAGTAAGAGGTACCACTGCTAAGAGATTGGCAGAAATGTTCCGTAAAGAAGGAGCAAAAGAGGTCCATTTGAGACTTTCTTCTCCCCCCATAATATATCCTTGCCATTATGGAGTAGATATTCCTCATGTAAGAGAGCTAATAAGCCATTATTATACCCCAGACGAAATTGCAAAACTCTTAGGATTTGATTCTGTGGCTTTCCTGAGTATGGAGGGACTATTAAGTATATTGCCAAATAAAAGTTATTGTGGAGAATGTTTTGGAAGAAAAGTGGTGAGTAAAGAACTATGCCAAAAAGAATTACATACAGTTTAGCTGGTGTGCATATATCTCAGGTTGAGAAAAGTTTGAAAAACTTGAAACCTTATTTTGAAAAAACATATAACTCTTTTGTGATACCTATTTGGAATGGTTTTTCATCTGTATTGAAAATAAATTGGAAAGATTATAAGAATCCTTTAATACTTTTAACTACTGATGGTATAGGGACTAAATTAAAATTAGCTATTCAAAGGAATAAGCTTGATAATATAGGACAAGATTTGGTAGCAATGAATGTGAATGATTTAATTACTTGTGGGGCTAAACCTATTGCATTTCTTGATTATTTTGCTCTTGGAAAGTTTAATAAAGAAATATATGAAAAAATTCTAATTAGTGTTTCCGAAGCATGTAAAAAAGTAGAGTGTGCACTTGTTGGAGGAGAAACTGCAGAGCTTCCTGGGATCTATAGAGGAAAGGATGTGGACATTGCAGGCTTTGCTTTAGGTATTGTAGAGGAAGAAAATCTGTTACCAAAATTAGATGAGATTGGTGTTGGAGATTTACTAATTGGTATATCTTCTTCAGGAATTCATAGCAATGGATATTCCTTAGTAAGATATATAATAAAGGAGAAAAGAATTTCTTGGAACACTAAGATAAATGGAAATACTCTTGAAGAGGAAGTTCTAAAACCTACAAAATTATATCCACCTTTGATTTTACCTTTATTGGAACATTATAGAGCCTCTATAAAAAGTATTGCGCATATAACTGGTGGAGGAATTCCGGGAAATTTAGTAAGGGTTTTACCTAAGGGTTATAAAGCGATCGTTGATTCTAAGAGTTGGGAAGTTCCTGAGATATTTAAGTTTTTGATAAAAAAGGGTAATATATCTAAAAAAGAGGCTTTTAAAGTATTTAATATGGGTATTGGATTAATATTAGTCATTAAAGATAGAGATAAGGAAATATTAAACTTTATAAATAATATGGGAGAAAGAGCCTATATTATTGGAGTAATAGAAAAAGGTGAAGGAGTTGAAATTATTTGAAGAAGAGATTGGGTGTTTTGGTTTCAGGAAGAGGTAGTAATTTACAAGCTTTGATTAATGCAAGTAGGAAAGAAAATTATCCAGCTCAAGTTGTAGTTGTGATTAGTGATAATCCTCAAGCCCTTGCTATTGAAAGGGCAAAAAGGGCGAAAATTCCATGCTATGTTGTCAAAAGAGAAGATTATAAAACGAAGAAAGAATATGAAGAAAAAATTAAAAGTATTTTAGAGGAATATAATGTGGATTTAGTGGTTTTAGCTGGATATATGAGAATAGTTGGTAAAACACTTCTTTCTGCTTATCCTCTCAAAATTATAAATATTCATCCTTCCCTTCTTCCTTCCTTTCCTGGTCTCCATGCTCAAAAGCAAGCATGGGAGTATGGAGTAAAATATTCAGGATGTACTGTCCATTTTGTTGACGAAGGGATAGATTCAGGTCCAATTATTGGGCAGAAAGTTGTGCCAGTTTATGACGATGATACTCCTGATACTTTGGCAGATCGTATTCTAAAAAAAGAACATAAGTTATTAGTTGAAGTGGTAGAAAAGCTCTCTACAAAAAAGTTTAGACTTGATGGAAGAAGGGTTATCTTTGAAGATTAGGGGGTATTTAAAATGAAAGTACTTGTTATTGGAAGTGGGGCAAGAGAGCATGCAATAGCTTGGAAATTATCAAGGGATAAAAAGGTGGAAGAGATTTTTGCTATACCTGGAAATGCGGGTATTTCTGAGATTGCGAAATGTATAGATATAATGGTGGATGATATTGAAAGTATAGTAAAATTTGCAAAAGAAACTAAAATAGATTGGACAGTTGTAGGACCTGAATATCCATTGACATTAGGTATTGTAGATGCTTTTGAGAGGGAAGGATTGAAAATTTGGGGTCCAAGAAAGGAACCTGCAAAACTTGAGTCAAGTAAGGCTTTTGCAAAAGAGATTATGAGATCTGCTAAAATTCCTACTGCAGAGTTTAAAGTATTTGATGATTTTAATTCCGCAGTAGAGTTTGTTAAAAATGTAAATTTCCCTGTTGTAATAAAGGCGGATGGACTGTGTGCAGGAAAAGGTGTGAAGATTGTGGAAAGCTTTGAAAGTGCAGTAGAAGTTTTAAGAGATTTTATGATAAAGAAGGTCTTTGGTAAATCTGGAGAAAAAGTTGTAATTGAGGAATTTTTAAAGGGAGTAGAATTTTCTCTAATAACCATAGTAAAAAATAATGAGTTTTATTATTTACCTCCAGCTCAAGATTATAAAAGGATAGGAGAAGGAAACACAGGTGAAAATACTGGTGGAATGGGCTCTTTTGCTCCTGTTCCCTGGATAAATGAGGAAATTATTGAAAAATGTACAAATAGAATTTTTAAACCGTTAATGGAAGAGTTGTATAAAAGAAATATTTATTATACAGGCTTTTTATATGGGGGATTTATATTAGTAAATAACGATCCTTATGTCTTAGAGTTTAATGTTAGATTAGGAGATCCTGAAGCACAAGTAATACTTCCATTGTTAGATTATGATTTAAGTAGCCTTTTAGAAAATAAAGATTTTCCATGGAATAAACAGAAAAAAGCTTTGTGTGTAGTACTGGCATCAAAGGGCTATCCAGGACATTATGAGACAGGAAAGGAAATTACTTTTAAAAATATTAATACTGAAGATATTTATATCTTTCATGCGGGAACTGTGAGGAAGGATGGAAAGCTATTAACTGCAGGTGGAAGGGTCCTTTCAGTGGTTGGAGTAGGAAATGACTTCCAAAGTATTAGAAGTAAAGTATATAAAACCATAGAGGAAGGTATATTTTTTGATAATATGTATTATAGAAGAGATATAGGAAAAGAAGTTATTTAAGATCTATTCAAATAAACAATCTTCCCTTCTACGATCGTCATTTTAACTTGGAAATTACGGTCAAATACAGTTATATCTGCATCTTTTCCTAATTCAATGCTTCCTTTTTTATTCTGTAAACCTAATAGTAAAGCAGGAGAATAAGAAGCCATATATACTGCATCTTCTATTTTTACTCCTACCTTTTCCACCATGTTTTTAACTGCCCTATTTAAAGTTAAGGTGCTTCCAGCTAAAGTGCCACTTGCAAGAGTTGCTTTTCCATTTTCTACAACGACCTCTTGACCAGCTAATAGATATTTTCCATCAGAAAGTCCTGTTGCCATCATCGAATCTGTTATCAGTATTATTTTATCCTTTGGTTTTATCTTATAAACCAAATTCAGTATATAGGGAGATAAGTGAAAACCATCTGCAATCAATTCTACACTGATTTCGTCATTTATTAATGCTAATCCTATTATTCCAGGCTCTCTATGATGTAATGGTCTCATTCCATTGAAGAGGTGGGTTACATGGGAAAGACCAAGAGAGATTGCTTTTATTAATTCTTCTGTAGTGGCATCAGAATGTCCTACAGATATTTTTATGTTATTTTTATTCAAATATTGTATTATTTCCAAATTTCCATCAATCTCTGGAGCTAAGGTCATTATTTTTGTATGCTTTGAGATTAGTTTTTTTAGGGTTTCAAGATTAGGCTTAAGAATGCAGTCTTCCCTTTGAGCTCCTTTATATTTTACATTTAAAAAAGGTCCTTCAAGGTTTATTCCTAAAATTTTTGAACCAATATATTCTTCTGTCTCCATAATATCCTCTATGGACTTTATGGCATTAGTCATAACTTCAATAGGTGCCGTAAGAATGGTAGGTAATATACCGGTAACTCCTGTTTGAGACGTAAAATTTGTTATAGTATTGATTGCTTCTTTTGTTCCATCAATAAAATCTTTACCATAAGCTCCATGTATATGAATGTCTATAAAGCCTGGAGATATAAAATGATTTTTAAAGTCAAAAAAATTTTCATATTCAAGCTGATCCTTTTTCTTCCCAATATAATAAATTTTACCCTCTTTTATTCCAACAACACCATTAAAGATTATTCCTTCCGGGGTTATAACATCTCCAAAGATTAACATACTATTATTATTCTTCATTTAAAAAACCTCCTCATATGTTTTAACTTATAATCATTATACCAAAAACTTGACATATAAAAGTTGTAATGATAACCTATATATGGTTAGCAATCTATATAAAAGAGTGCTAAAAGATGTTAGACGAAAGAAAACAAAAAATTCTAAGAATAACAGTTAAAGACTATATAGAATCTGCACAACCAGTAAGCTCAAGGGTATTGGCAAAAAAATACCACTTGGGTTGGAGTCCTGCTACTATTCGTAACGAGATGGCAGACCTGGAAGAGGCTGGATATCTAATTCAACCTCATACATCTGCGGGAAGAATACCATCTGATAGAGGTTATAGATTCTATGTTGATTTTTTAATGGATACAGAACCTCCATCTCCTGAAGATATTCAATTTATAAATTATTCCTTATTATATCCTTTAAATTGGGAGACTCTTTTACAGCAAGTTGCAGAAATTATTTCACAAAGAACTACTTTTATAGGGGTAGTACTATTCCCTCAGCTTAACTCTACTTACCTAAAAAAGATAGAACTTGTAGAGTTAAATGAGGGTGTTATTTCTCTTATAATAACCACATCAACTGGTATTGTAAAAGAAAGAATAATAAAATTAATAGAGCCATTATCTGAATTTGAGATAATCAAGGCAAAAGAGATTTTGAATCAGAATTTTTCAAATAAAGAACTACAAAATGTTTATTGGCTTCTGTTAGAAAGAAAATATCCTTCTAATATTCCTCAGGAAATTTATATAGGTTTAGAACAACTTCTCTGGGAAGTTTTAGAAAAAGAGAAGGAAGAAGGAGTCTTTTTGGCTGGAATATCTCGTATATTCAAACATTTAGAGTTTCAAGACATTAATAAAGTTAAGAATTTGCTAAGCGTTATTGAAGAGGAGAGAGTAATTTCTTCCTTGTTGTTTTCTGCCTTCTTAAATCATGGATTGACTATTCTTATAGGTAGTGAGATAGGAATATCAGAACTAAATGAATGTAGCGTTATTGCAACAGTTTATTCTTTGAAGGGTAATGTAATTGGAACTCTTGGATTGATTGGTCCAAAAAGAATGAAATATGAAAAGATGTTAAGCTTAGTAGAATTGATGGGTAAAGTATTATCTGAGAAGATAAGTAGTTTCTTTGAAAAGTAGTTTATGTCACCTATATTTCTTGCTGATAAAATCTTAGATAATCAGCATTTATTATTAGAAAATAAAGAGGAGATTTTCCATCTAATTAGAGTTTTAAGGTATAAAAAGGGAGAAGAGATTATTATTAGATCACCTGATGGAGAGCTATTTTTGACATCTATAGAAGAGGTAGAAAAAGATAGAGTTGTTTTTAAAATATTGGAAAAATATAATAAAGACATAGAAATTAAATTTAATTTATTCTTGTGTCAAAGCTTACCCAAATTAGATAAATGGGAATGGATAATTGAGAAATGTACAGAGTTAGGAGTTAGTGGCTTTTTTCCTTTACAAACCGAAAGAAGTATAGTAAACTTAAAAGAAGAAAACATTGAGAGAAAATATAAGAGATGGGAGAAGATTATAATAGAGGCGGTTAAACAGAGCGAAAGGAAAAGGATACCAGTACTTTCCGAGGTTAAGAACTTAGAAGAGCTTTTGAATCATATAGATTCAAAGGATTCAAGTATATTAGTTGCATGGGAAAAATCTGAAGTAGGGCTAAAAAATGTAATAAAAGAAGTAAAAGATAATATTTATCTTTTTATAGGACCTGAAGGTAGTTTTAGTGATAGGGAAATCCAGATGTTTAAAGAAAGAGGTGGAGTTTTTTTTAATATGGGTCCAAGAATATTAAAAGTAGAAACTGCAGCAATTGTTGCTTCCTCTTTGATTTTATATGAGAAGGGAGGTTTAGGGTTAGAGTAAACCCTTGGAAATAAGAAGTATTAGCTTTTATACCTTTGGATGTAAGGTAAATCAGTATGAAACAGAAAAGTTAAAAAGTTTAGCTCTAAAGGAAGGTTGGGAAGTTAAGCCCTTTGGAAATAAAACCGATTATGTTTTTATTAATAGTTGTGCGGTCACCCATATAGCGGAGAGAAAAGCAAGAAGACTTATCAGATTCATCAGGGCAAAATTTCCTGAGGCGAAGATAATTTTAGCAGGTTGTTACCCAGAAAGACTCAAGAGTTATAACTTCCCACTTGATGTGGATATTCTACTTGATAATAAGGAAAAGTGGGAATTTTTTAATGGTGATGAGAATTCTTTTGTTGCTCCTATACCAACCGAAAGAACTCGAGCTTTAGTGAAGGTTCAGGATGGTTGTAATAACTTTTGTAGCTATTGTATAGTACCATTTTTAAGAGGTAGAGAAAGAAGTAAACCTGTTGAGGTTGTTCTTTGGGAAGTTGAGAACCTATTAAACTCAGGATATAAGGAGATTGTTCTTACTGGAGTTAGATTAGGAGCTTATGGAAAGGACTTAGGTGGGAACATAAATCTTGCAAATCTTATAAGAAAGATCTTAGATTATCCAGAGTTGAAGAGATTGAGATTAAGTTCTATTGAGCCTATGGATTTCTCACCCGATCTTTTAGATGTAATTACTGAGGAAAAAGTTTGTAAGCATTTACATATACCCCTTCAGAGTGGAGATGATGAGGTATTAAGAAGAATGGGAAGAAGATATGATACTAAATATTTCTATGGTCTTATAGAAAATATAAGAAAAAGAGTTCCTGATATTGCTATTGCAACAGATATAATAGTTGGTTTTCCTGGAGAAGAAGAAGATAATTTTAAAAATACATTAGAGTTTGCAAAGGAAATTGGATTTATGAAGATTCACGTCTTTCCCTTCTCCCCAAGACCAGGCACTAAAGCATATACTGAGAAGCCTTTGCCTCCTCAAATCGTAGAAGAAAGAAAGAGAATACTTATGTCTCTAAGTGATGAGTTGTGGAAGAAATATGTGGAAAAGTTTATAGGGAGCAGAATGGAGGTATTGGTAGAGAATATAGAAAATGGGATAGCGGAAGGGCTAACTTCAAATTATATAAGAGTTTTCTTTAAAGATGAGAAGGTGGAAAAGGGAGAGTTTGTGCCAGTTATTTTGAAAAATATAGATAAAGAAAGAGTACTTGGGGAAAGGGTGAAAGAGTGTTTAATTTTAAATTCTCAGTTATAATTAATGTAAGAAAGGAGGGAAAGTTGTGACAGAAGTAAGAGTAGGAAAAGATGAAAGTTTAGATAGTGCACTAAAAAGATTCAAAAAGAAGCTTCAAGAAGATGGAGTTCTTGCTGATATTCGTAGACACGAATATTACGAAAAGCCAAGCGAAAAGAGAAATCGTAAAAAAGCTCAAGCTAAAAAGAAGAAGTAAATTTATTAATATATGGTTACACCATCTGCGAAAACTGAACTAATTTTGCCAAAAGGATTCCTAAATATTGAGAGAGGGAAAGAGCTAATAAAAGATATAAGGAGATGGGAAAACGAATATCCTATAAGTGTATCAGTTGTTGAGGAAAAACTTATTATTCAAGGGGATGTAGATTGGGTTAACAAAATGGTTGATTATATCTCTGAATATATTAACGGTAGTAGTAAGGTTGAGGATAGTTTAGAGAGCAAAGTTTTAGTATTAGAGAAAAAGCTTGTTAGAGTTTCTTCTCCAGGGCAAAAGAAATATATTGAAGCCCTGGAGAAGAAAGATATAGTTTTTGTTATAGGACCTGCAGGTACTGGTAAAAGTTACTTAGCTATAGTAACAGGGCTTATTTTTCTGAGAGAAGGAAGAATAAAGAAGATTATATTGACAAGACCTGTAGTAGAGGCAGGAGAAAAGTTAGGTTTTCTTCCAGGCGACTTGCAACAAAAAACAAACCCTTATTTAAAGCCGTTATATGATTTTTTAGAGGAATTCTTGGGCTATGAGAGATTAGAGAGATTATTGGAGAAAAAGCTTTTAGAGGTTGTTCCTCTTGCATACATGAGAGGAAGAACTTTTAAGGATGCTTTTGTTTTGTTGGATGAGGCACAGAATACTACTCCTTTACAAATGAAGATGTTTTTAACAAGATTTGGTTCTGGTTGTAAAATGGTTATTACTGGGGATATAACTCAGATAGATTTGGATAGGAATCAGAAATCAGGACTAATAACTGCTTGGAATATATTAAGAGATATAGAAGAAATAGGTTTTGTGGAATTGACAGAAGAGGATATAGTAAGGCATGATATAGTAAAGAAGATCGTTAAAGCTTATGATAGATGGGAGAGAGAAAAAGGTGAGTTTAGAAATCTATAATAATTATAAAGGTGAATTAGAAAGTAAGGACATAGAAAGAATTAAAAAGTTTCTTAAGGAAGTCCTTAGAAAAAAGGGACTTCATCCAATTAATTATGATATATCTCTTGTTTTCATAGATGATGAGAAAATGAGAGAGCTAAATAGCAAATATAGGAATAAGGATAGTACCACAGATGTTTTGTCATTTAATTTAGGAAAAGATTTTAGGAATAGAATCATAGGAGAAATATATATTTCAATACCTACCGCCAAAAAGCAAAGCATTGAAAACAATAAATCTTTAATTGATGAGGTTGTTTTTTTGTCTTTGCATGGTCTTTTGCATATATTAGGTTATGATCATGAGACAGAGAAGGATAGAGAAGAAATGGATCGGGAGACTCAAAATCTATTAAAGCTTTGGGTAGTCTAATGAAAACAAGGAATTTAATGGAGAGTATAAAATTCTCCTTAGAAGGTATAGATTGGGGATTTAGGAATGAAAGAAATATAAAAATTCAATTTATTGTTGGAGCTCTTGCTATATTTGCAGGGATACTTTTTAAGCTTTCTTTATTGGAATTTTTGATTGTTCTTTTATGGACGGGTTTAGTTATAAGTGCTGAATTTTTTAATACCGCCATTGAAAAGGCTTTAGATGCCTATAAAGATGATTTTTCGCCCACAATTAAGATTATAAAAGATTTATGTGCCAGTGCAGTGTTTATCTTAGCCGTTTTAGCTGTGGCTTCTGGAATTATGATATTTTTACCTCATATTATAGCTATGATTAGTTTATTAATAAAAGGAGCGTGAAGTTCTCTGACGGTATTTTCCTTATTTTTCCTTTTATCCCTTTCTGCATTCTTTTCTGCATTAGAGACTTCTCTTGTTTCCTCAACAAAGGTAAGATTACATCATTTGTCACAAGAGGGAAACAAGAGGGCGGAGAAACTGTTAAAACTTCTTGAAAATACTCAAGAGCTTTTAGCTACCATTCTAATTGCTAATAATGTTGTGAATATTTTAATTGCCTCTTTAGCAACTAAAATTGCTTTAAATTATGTTAAGAATTATGGTATATCTATAGCTACTGGAATCTCAACATTCTTTATTGTTATATTTGGAGAGATGATTCCAAAAACTTTGGGTTTAAAATATAAAGAAAGATTTGCATTAACCTTCTTTTATTTGTTTTATCCAATATACGTTATATTGCGCCCTATAACTAAAATTTTCTTGATTTTTAGCAATATTTTTTATCATGTTATAGGAAAAACTTCGGAAACTATATCTCCTTTTAGCACAATTGAGGAATTTATTACCTTAGTCAATATAGGAGAAAAAGAAGGTATAATTGAAAAAGAGGAGAAAGAGTTTATTAATAATATAATGGAATTCACGGACACAGAAGTTCATGAGGTTATGGTTCCAAGAATTGATATGATCTGTGTTAAATCTGATGATACCTTAGAAACTGCTTGGAAGAAGATAATTGAAGAGGGGCATTCTCGTCTTCCTGTTTATGAAGGCAGTATTGATAATATTATTGGTATTGTACATGCTAAGGATGTTTTAAAGGCTCTTGCTGATAAAAATCCGAATAAGAAATTAAAGGATATTGTCAGAGAAGTTTTATATGTCCCAGAAAATACAAAAATAAATGAGCTATTCAAAGAAATGAGAAGAAGAAAAGTACATATGGCGATTGTTGTTGATGAGTATGGAGGGACTGCTGGTTTAGTAACATTAGAAGACCTTTTAGAAGAGCTTGTGGGAGAAATAGAAGATGAGTATGATAAAGAGGAGAAAATGTTTTCTTTTGTAGATAGTAATAATTTAATTGTTGATGCTAAAATGAATATCTATGAACTAAATGAAATTTTGGAGGAGAAATGGAAAGAACGTTTACCGGAGACTGAATACGATACAGTAGGGGGATTAGTCCTTGATGTTTTAGGTAGAGTGCCAGAAAAAGGGGAAGAGATTGATATAGGTAACTTTAAATTGAAGGTAGAGAGTATGAAGGGACAAAGGATTGAGAAAATAAAAATTACTTATATAGAAAAGAAAGAAGAAAAGGCTGAGGTGAGCGATGACTAAGTATATTGTCATTACTGGTGGAGTTATTTCTTCCTTGGGTAAAGGATTAACTACGGCATCTTTAGGTAGGATCTTAAAAAGTAAAGGGTTTTCAGTGACTGCATTAAAGTTTGATCCCTATATAAATGTGGATGCAGGTACAATGAATCCATATCAACATGGGGAAGTATTTGTTACTGAAGATGGGGCAGAAACAGATCTTGATTTAGGTCATTACGAAAGATTTTTAGATGTAAATCTGTCTTCCATAAATAATGTAACTACTGGCAAAATCTATTCTAATGTTATTAAAAAAGAAAGAGAAGGAAAGTATTTAGGATCAACGGTTCAGATTATTCCTCATATTACTGAGGAGATAAAATCAAGTATCTTACATGTGGCGGAAACAACAAAAGCGGATGTTGTATTAATAGAGGTAGGTGGAACTGTTGGAGACATTGAGGGGCTTCCATTTTTGGAAGCAGTTAGACAATTTAGGAAAAATGTTGGAAAACAAAATCTAATTTACCTACATGTTACGTTGGTGCCCTCTTTATTTCCAACAGGAGAATTGAAAACTAAACCTACTCAACATAGTGTAAAGGAATTGAGGAGTATAGGAATTCAGCCAGATATTATTTTATGCAGAGCTAAGGAACGTCTTCCTAAAAGTATTAGGGAAAAGATAGCCCTATTTACAGATGTGGAGCCTGAAGCAGTAATTTCGGGTGTTGATGTGGAGGATATATATGCAATTCCTCTCCATTTTGAAGAAGAGGGCATGGGAAAATTAGTATGTGAGCTTTTAGGCTTAGAGAATAGGGAAAGTGATTTGAAAGAATGGAGAGAGATGGTTGAGAAACCATTAGAAGGAGAGGTTAAAATAACCATACTTGGTAAGTACACAACTCTACCTGATGCTTATTTGAGTGTGGTCCAGGCATTAAAACATGCTACAAGACATTTAGGAGTAAAATTGAACTTAAAATGGGTAGAATCAGATAAAGTGAAGAGCGATAATGTGGCTGATATTTTAAAGGATACTGATGGTTTGCTTGTACCAGGAGGATTTGGTGCAAGAGGAATAGAGGGAATGATTGAGGGAATTAGGTGGGCAAGGGAAAACAATGTTCCCTTTTTGGGTTTATGCTTAGGATTACAATGTGCAGTAATTGAATTTGCTCGAAGCATTGGACTAAAAGGAGCAAATAGTAAAGAGTTTGATGAGAATACCCAATATCCAGTTATTGATTTAATGCCTAATCAAAAGAATATTGAAGAAAAAGGCGGAACTATGAGAAGGGGAGCTTATCCATGTGTAGTAAAAAGAGGAACAATAGCTTATAAATGTTATCAAAAAGACCTAATTTATGAACGACATAGACATAGATATGAGGTAAATAATAGTTTTAGAGATATCTTGGAAAATCATGGTATGGTATTTTCTGGCTTATCTCCTGATAATGAATTAGTTGAAATCATAGAACTAAAAGATCATCCCTTCTTTGTGGCTACACAGTTCCATCCTGAATATAAATCGAGACCTCTAAATCCACATCCTCTCTTTCTTGGTTTTATAGAAGCAGTATTAAAGGAGAAAAAACATGGATGATAAAAAGCTTTGGGAATTAGCTTTAGATGTTTTAAAAAATTCTTACTCTCCGTATTCAAATTTTCCTGTTTCTGCAGTGCTTTTAACAAAGTCTGGGAAAATATATACAGGAGTTAATATTGAGAACTCATCCTATGGTCTTACAATATGTGCTGAAAGGGTTGCCATATTTAAAGCGGTAAGTGAGGGAGAAAGAGACTTTGTTAAAATGATAATAGTTGGTAAAGATGGTGATGGGGTTTTTCCGTGTGGGGCTTGTAGGCAAGTTATGGCAGAGTTTTCTTTGGATATGGATATCTTACTTTACAATAGTAGAGAAGATAAATTTAATTCTTATAAAGTGAGAGAGCTATTACCTTTAAATTTTTATTTAAAATAGGAGTTGGGAGAATATGAAAGAGACAAAATTAGCTTATGTTGGAATATTAGGAAAGCCAAATGTAGGTAAATCAACCTTGATAAATATGTTAATAGGTGAAAAAATATCTATTGTAGCTGATAAACCTCAAACAACCAGACAGAGAATATTAGGTGTTCTTACCATAGAAGACAAAGCACAGTTAATATTTTTAGATACTCCAGGATGGTATGAGCCTAAACATCTGTTGGGGGAGTACATGTTGAATGTGATAAAGGAAACAATAAAAGATTCTGATGTTTTATTGATTTTAATTGATGCTACTAAAGAACTTACTAAAGAAGATACAATGTTATTGAACTACGTTAAGAATGAAAATAAACCCTTTTTAGTAGTATTGAATAAGATTGATCTTTTAAGTAAAGGTGGATTAGAAGAAAAGAAAAAGGAAATAATGGGTTTAAATATAGCAGAAGATAAAATTGTTGAGATTTCAGCTCTTTATGGGACAAATATAGATAAACTTGTAGAGAAAATAATTGAGCTCTCACCACCTGGAGAATTTCTATTCCCACCTGATATGATATCAGATCAAACTGATAAGTTTTTCATTGCAGAGATAATAAGGGAAAAAATTATTCACCTTACATATCAGGAAGTTCCACATTCAACTGCAGTTTATGTGGATGAAATTTCAGAAAGAAAAAATGGAAATCTTATATACATTAGAGCAACAATTTTAGTAGAAAAGCCAACCCAAAAATCAATAATAATTGGAAAAGATGGCAGTATGCTAAAGAAAATAGGCACTCTTGCCAGGGAAGAATTAGAAGCTTATTTTGGCAGGAAGGTTTATTTGGATTTATGGGTAAAAGTAAAAGAGAAGTGGAGAAAAAAGCCAGAAGTTTTAAAAGAGTTAGGATATATGTAGGAGGAGTGTTATGGATAAGTTAACTCTTGCAAAGATGATTGATCAAACATTATTGAGACCTGATGCTACATCCGAAGAGATTGAGCAATTTTGTAGATCTGCATTGGATTTTCATTTTTACTCAGTATGTGTACAACCATATTTTGTCCCTTTGGCAGTAAAGATATTAAAAGGCTCAGATGTAAAAATAACTACTGTAATTGATTTTCCCCATGGTGCGAATTCTTCTTCTGTTAAAGCCTTTGAGGTGGAAGATCTACTTAAAAAGGGTGCAGATGAATTTGATGTGGTCATAAATATATCCGCTCTTAAAGACAGAAATGAAAAGATATTGAGAAGCGATATTAGAGAAGTTGTGAGTGCAGCTCAGGGTAGAATTGTTAAAATTATTATTGAGACTTGTTATCTAACGGATGAAGAAAAGCGTTATATTACTAATTTAATTATAGAGGAAGGAGCTCACTTTGTAAAAACTTCTACAGGCTTTGGTCCAAAAGGAGCAGAAATAGAAGACATAAAGCTTTTAAAATCTATTGTTGAAAATAAAATAAAGATAAAAGCATCTGGAGGAATTAGAACCTTAGAGCAGGCTCTTAAGATGATTGAGGCGGGAGCAGATAGAATAGGGACTTCAAATGGTATAAAGATATTACAGGAATTAAATGAGTAGATATTATTATGAAGAAGCAATAATATTAAGTGGTAAAAAGGTTGGAGAGGCAAATTTACTTTTATCCATATATGGTAAGACAAAGGGAAAATACCAAGTGATTGCTCCAGGAGCTTTGAAGCTTAAAAATAGATTAAGAGGTAGGGTTGATCCCTTTACATTTGGAAAGGGATATTTTGTAATAAGAAGGAATTATGATTGGTTGATAAATTGGGAGGTGTATGATTACTATCTTGAAATTAAGAGAGATTTAGAGAAGTATTTTTCAGCCTCAAAATTAGTAAATATTTTGAATGAGGTAATACCTTTTCAGGCTCCTGATAAGGATGTTTTTATGATGCTTCTTAAAACACTAAACAATCTAAAATATAAAAATATTAGGAATGTAGATGACATTTTTTTATTGAAACTTCTTCAGCAACAGGGTTATGTTACTTCTATTCCATATGTTTGTGGAAAGTGCGGTAAAAATTTAGAAAATAATGAGAGTATATTTATTGATGTAAATGAAAACAAAGCCTATTGTAAGGATTGTAGGAATTTTGGTATTTCCATTTCTTTTGAGGAATTGAGATTAATAAATAGTATAATAGACTCTGATATTGAATTGACTTTAAATTTGGATTTATCAGACTCTATAAGAGAAATAATAAAAAGATATAAAGAGAAAGCTATTTAGGAGGGATAATTGATATGTTAACATTTCAGGAGCTCATATTTAAACTTAATGAGTATTGGCATAAACAGGGCTGTATAATCCAACAGCCCTATGATATTGAGGTAGGAGCGGGCACAATGAACCCTGCAACATTTTTTAGAGTATTAGGTCCAGAGCCTTGGAGAGTAGCGTATGTAGAACCATCAAGAAGACCTACTGATGGTAGATATGGAGAAAATCCTAATAGATTGCAACATTATTACCAGTACCAGGTCATATTAAAACCTTCTCCCCATCGTGTTCAAGAGATATATTTGGATAGTTTGAGATATATAGGAATTGATATTGAAAAGCATGACATAAGATTTGTAGAAGATAACTGGGAATCTCCAACTTTAGGAGCATGGGGTATTGGATGGGAAGTATGGTTGGATGGTATGGAGATTACACAGTTTACTTATTTTCAACAATGTGGTGGATTTAATCTATTCCCAATATCTGCGGAGATAACTTATGGGCTTGAAAGAATTGCCATGTATATCCAGGGTGTGGATGATTTCAAAGATATTATATGGCAAGGGGATGTAACTTACGGAGATATTCATTTGCAAAGTGAAGTAGAAAATTGCCATTATAATTTTTCTCTTGCTGATATTGATCGTTTGAGACTTCTTTTTAATGAATATGAGAAAGAGGCAGAAAGATTATTAGAGATGGGACTTACTTTTCCTGCCTATGATTACGTTTTGAAATGTTCTCATGTTTTTAATCTTCTTGATGCACGTGGTGCCATTAGTTTTGTGCAAAGAACAGAATATATATCAAGAATTAGACGGCTTGCTTATAAGTCTGCAGAAAACTATTTAAAATCAAGGGAAAAATTAGGCTATCCCCTTCTTAATAAAAAATGTTGGAAGGAGGAAGAAAAAGTTGGCTAAAGATCTTATATTTGAACTTGGAACAGAAGAAATGCCAGCAAGTTTTTTAAGACCTGCTCTTAGCCAAATGAAAGAGTTAGCAGAGTCAGAACTAAAATCTAATTTTCTTGAGTATAAGGATTTAAACACTTTTGCAACACCAAGAAGATTAATCATATACGTTTCTGAATTAGAAGAATACCAAAAGGAGCAAGAAGAGGAGATTAGAGGACCAGCTTATAAAGTAGCTTTTAATAATGGTGAGTGGCAAGAACCTGCTAAAAAGTTTGCACAGCAGTATGGACTAACGGTGAATGATCTTTATGTAAAAGAAACAGAAAAAGGTACATATGTATATCTTAAGAGAAAAATTAAGGGAAAAGAAACAAGAGAAGTTTTGCCTGGAGTTATAAGAAATATAATAGCACGCATGAGATTTCCTAAAATGATGAAATGGGGAGATGTTGATTTTGTATTTGGTAGACCCATTAAATGGATTCTGTTTTTATATGGTGAGGAAAAGATTGACCTTGAAATTGCTAAAGTAAAAGCGGATTACTATTCTTATACTCCAAGATTTCTTCCTGAGAGGAAGATTGAGATAAGAAATGCCAAGGACTATTTTAAGCTAATGGAAGAAAATTTTGTAATTGTGGATCAGGAAGAAAGGAAAAAGAAAATATTAGAGCAAGCAGATAATATAGCAAATAAGTATAATTTTAAATTAGATTATTCTCAGGAACTAATAGAGGAATTAACCTTTCTTGTTGAGTACCCAACTGCCTTTTTAGGTGAATTTGACAAAAGATTTTTGGATCTTCCTGATATAGTTTTGAAGGTAACTATGGAAAAAAAGCAGAGATATTTCCCCTTACAAAATTTAGATGGTAAATTAGTGAATTATTTCATTGGAATTAGAAATGGTTTAGAGAAGGACATAGAGATAGTTAAAGAGGGAAATGAAAAGGTTATTAAAGCGAGACTTTCGGATGCTGAGTATTATTATAATGAGGATAAAAAGGAGCCTTTAGAAAAATATACGAAAAAGCTTGATGGAATTATATTTCATGAAAATTTAGGTTCCATAAAGGATAAGGTAGAAAGGGTTAGAAAATTAGTTTCTTATTTAGAGGAATATTTTAATTTAAATAATGAGGAAAGAGAAATATTGAATAGGGCGGTAGAACTTTACAAAGCAGATTTAGGAACTTTAATGGTTAGTGAATATCCTGAACTTCATGGAATAATGGGAGAAATATATGCTTTAAAATCTGGAGAAAGAAAAGAAGTAGCTAATATTATAAAGGAGTATATATTCCCAAGAACATCTGAGGATGATGTTTCGGAAAATTTTCTTGCCAATCTCCTTAGTATTGCGGATAGAATAGATAGCTTAACTGGGTATTTTAAGCTGAATTTATTCCCAACTGGTTCAGAGGACCCCTTAGGACTTAGAAGATTAACCAATGGGTTAATTAAGATTCTATGGGAAAAAGAATATAGGTTCAAGATTTTTGATGGCTTTAAAAAAGCGTGGGATATTTATGGGTTTGAAGGGGATATAGAGTATGTTTGGGGTAAAGCGGATGAATTTTTCACTCAAAGATTAAGGAATTTTCTCATAGATAAAAATTATCCTGTAGATTTAGTAAATGGAGTCTTAGCTTTGGGTTTTGATCCTATTTATAAGGTGAAGAAAAGATTATCCTCAGTTATTGAACTTCAAAAGGATATGGATCTATTTGGTAAAATTTATACTTCTGCAAATAGATTGGCAAGAATTATACCAAAAGATTTCACTCCTTCAAATTCTGTTAATACCAATTTATTGGTACAGATTGAGGAAAAAGCTCTTTATCAAAAATATCAAGAGCTAATAGAAAAATATAACGTTATTAATGATTACTTAGAGTTCTTGAAAAGTAAAGAGCTATTAGAGCTTTGTGAACAAGTAGATAGATTTTTCGATAATGTTCTTGTGATGTCTCCTAATGAGGAGGAGAAAAGAAATAGGTTAACTTTAATAATGTTGATAAAAAATATATTTTGGGAAGTAATAGATTGGAGCAAAATAACTAAAGTTTAAAGTTTTATTAAAATAAAATCCAAAAGCTTTATGATATAATTGAAAAGATATAAAAATTATAAGGTTGGGAGGAGAAAGAATGGAAAAAAAGAAGAGAGTATATTTATTTGAAGAAGCTGATGGAAAGAATAGGAATCTTTTTGGAGGTAAAGGTGCAGGTTTGGCGGATATGACAAAGGCAGGTTTGCCTGTACCTCCGGGTTTCATCATTACAACTGAGGTTTGTAAAGAGTATCAAGAGCTCGGTAGAAGGCTTCCCGATGGCTTAATGGATGAAGTTCTTTCTGCAATGAAGAAACTTGAGGAGAAAACTGGTAAGAAATTTGCGGACCCCAATAACCCACTTTTAGTGTCTGTAAGATCTGGTGCTCCTATATCAATGCCTGGCATGATGGATACTATTTTAAATCTTGGCTTAAATGATGAAACTGTAAAAGGGTTGGCAAAAGCAAGTAATAATGAAAGATTTGCTTATGATTCATATCGAAGATTTATTCAAATGTTTGGTAATGTAGTACTTGGAATTCCTCATGAGAAATTTGAAGAGATTTTAGACCATTATAAAGAAGAACAGGGAGTAAAATTAGATAGTGAACTTACTGCTGAAACTCTAAAGAAAGTAGTAGAGGCTTACAAGGAGCTTGTAAAGAAGGAAACTGGAAAAGATTTTCCTCAAGACCCTTATCAGCAATTAGAAATGGCAATTAGAGCAGTATTTGATTCATGGAATAATGAGAGAGCTATAAAATATAGAGAATTACACAATATTCCACACACCCTTGGTACTGCGGTAAATATTGTTACAATGGTCTTCGGTAATATGGGTAATGATAGTGGTACAGGAGTTGCCTTCACAAGAAACCCATCTACTGGTGAGAAAGAATTTTATGGTGAGTATTTAACTAATGCACAAGGAGAAGATGTTGTAGCAGGAATTAGAACTCCAAGCCCAATTTCAAAATTAGCAGAAGAAATGCCAGAAGTATATAAACAATTACTTGAGGTAAGGGATCTATTAGAGAAGTATTATAGAGATGTACAAGATATAGAGTTTACTATTGAAAGAGGAAAATTATATATGCTTCAAACAAGGAATGCAAAGAGAACAGCAAGAGCGGCAGTAAAGATTGCTGTTGATATGGCAAAAGAGGGATTAATAACTAAGGAAGAAGCACTTCTCAGGGTATCACCAGAACAAATTAACCAATTATTACATGCTCAAATTGATCCTAATGCACCTAAGAAAGTTATTGCTAAGGGGCTTCCAGCATCTCCAGGTGCTGCTACAGGAAAAGTAGTATTCTCTTCTCGTGAGGCTGAGAAGAGAGGTAAAGAAGGAGAAAAAATTATTCTCGTAAGACCAGAAACAACACCTGATGATATTGGTGGACTTGCTGCAGCTCAAGGTGTATTAACAAGTAGAGGTGGAATGACAAGCCACGCTGCTGTTGTAGCAAGAGGAATGGGAAAACCTGCAGTAGTTGGTTGTGAGTCAATCCGAATTGACTTGGAAAAGGAAGAATTCAGGGTTGGAGATATGGTAGTGAAGAAAGAGGACATTATTACCATAGATGGAAGTACAGGAGAGGTTATTTTAGGTGAGGTACCAATGATTCCACCTACTTTGAGTGATGAATTAAAAGAGCTTCTTTCTTGGGCTGATGAGGTAAGAAAGATTGGAGTTAGAGCCAATGCAGATACTCCAGAAGATGCTCAAAAAGCCTTTGAATACGGTGCAGAGGGAATTGGACTTGCAAGAACTGAACACATGTTCTTAGGTAACAGACTACCATTAGTACAAGAAATGATTCTTGCGGAAACTGAAGAAGAAAGAAGAAAAGCACTTGATAAATTATTACCTGTTCAAAGAGAAGACTTTATTGGTCTATTTAAGGCAATGCAGGGTAGACCAGTTACGATAAGATTAATAGACCCACCTCTTCATGAATTCCTACCACCTCTAATAGATTTAACTGTAGAAGTTGAGTTAATGAAGGCAAAAGGAGTTACAGGAAAAGAGTTAGAAGAAAAGCAAAAACTCCTTGAAGTTGTTAAGAGATTGCATGAGTTTAACCCAATGATGGGGTTCAGAGGTTGTAGATTAGGAATGATTTATCCTGAGATTTTCGAGATGCAGATAAGAGCAATAATGGAAGCTGCTGTGGCTGTTGCTAAGGAAGGACTTCCAGTAAAACCTGAGATTATGATACCTCTTGTAGCTCTTGAGTCGGAAATGAAGATTCTTGGGGATATGATCCATAGAATTGCAAAAGAAGTTCTTGAAAAGAGTGGAGTTAATATTGAATACAAGGTTGGTACAATGATTGAAGTACCTCGTGCAGCAATTATTGCAGATAAGTTGGCGGAAACTGCAGAGTTCTTCTCCTTTGGTACTAACGATTTAACTCAGATGACCTTTGCCTTCAGTAGAGATGATGCAGAGGGTAAATTCTTAGGAAAATACAGAGAGAAAGGTTATATTGAGGAGGATCCTTTTGAACACTTAGATACTGAAGGTGTTGGTACACTAATGAGGATGGCAGTTGAAAAAGGAAGATCCACAAGACCAGACCTTAAGGTTGGAATCTGTGGAGAACAAGGTGGAGATCCAAAGTCTATTGAGTTCTGTTATTTGATTGGTCTAAACTATGTAAGCTGTTCACCATTTAGAGTACCAATTGCAAGACTTGCAGCTGCACATGCAACTCTTAAATATCAAAAGCAAATGAGTTTTATAGATAGAACTGTTTAAAGAGGTGGAAGAAGAGGGGAAGAGGCTCTTCTCTTCCCCTTACTAATGTTAATTAGAGAAAAATTACAAGAAAAAGAAAAAATTTTACTTTCTCCTTACGCAACCCTTAGTATAAACTCTAAGGGGAGGTTAATCCCTGAGGAAGAATGCCCTATAAGAACATGTTTTCAAAGGGATAGAGATAGAATAATTCACTCGAAGGCTTTTAGAAGATTAAAACATAAGACTCAAGTTTTTTTAGCACCTGAAGGAGATCATTACAGAACAAGACTTACTCATACTTTAGAGGTTGCTCAAATTGCAAGAACAATTTCAAGAGCTCTTTTTCTAAATGAGGACCTCACAGAGGCTATCGCTTTGGGGCATGATTTGGGGCATACACCTTTCGGGCATATGGGTGAAAAGGTTCTGGATGATATTGCAAAAAGTTTTAATCTAAAAGGTTTTTCTCATGCGGAACAAAGCTTAAGAGTAGTGGATAAGATTGAAAGAGATGGGAAGGGACTAAATTTAACATGGGAAGTTAGAGAAGGAATACTTCAACACACAAAGGGACAAGTGGATTTAAGAGTTTGCTATTCTCAAAAAATTTCAGAAACCTTAGAGGGTGAAGTTGTAAGAGTTTCAGATGTTATTGCATACTTAAATCATGATTTAGATGATGCCTTACGTGCTGGAGTTATAAAAGAAGAAGAAATTCCTAAGAATGTAATTAATATTCTGGGAAAAACTCATAGAGAAAGAATAAATACAATGGTCCAAAACGTTGTTTATAATAGTATAGATTCTCCTGTTCTTAGATTTGATGAGGAAATTTTATCCGCCATGGAAGAATTAAGAAAATTTTTGTATGATACCTTGTATGTAAATCCTCAGGTAAAGTCAGAAAACAAAAGAGTAGAGCTTTTGATTACAGGTCTTTTTGAATATTTTTATAAAAATCCTAATTTGCTTCCCTATCCCTTTAACCAAGAGGATAAAGTAATTGGTATAATAGATTATATAGCAGGAATGACTGATAGATATGCTATAGAGCTTTTTGAAAATATTTATATTCCCAAGCCTTGGAGGTTTTTCTAATGGCTCTTTCCTTAGAGGACTTTGTTGATGAGGTTAAGGAAAGAGTAAACATAGTAGACGTTATATCAAAATATGTAAATTTAAAGAGAGTTGGGAAAAATTTTGCAGGACTCTGTCCTTTTCATAATGAAAAAACTCCATCCTTTTATGTGAGTCCGGAGAAAGGGCTTTATCATTGCTTCGGCTGTGGAGCAAGTGGCGATGTCTTTACTTTTCTAATGAATTACAAAAATATATCTTTTATGTCCGCCTTAGAAGAATTAGCAAATGAAGTTGGATTAGAGTTACCAAAAAAAGAAGAAAAACGCGAAAAGTATGATGTTCATTTGGAGATAATTAAATCTACAGCAGAATTTTATCATTTGTTTTTAAGTAGTAAGTTTGGAAAAGAAGGTAAAGAATATTTAAAGAAGAGAAACATTAAGGAAAAAACTCAAGAGGATTTTCTCTTAGGATTTGCTCCTAAAAATCCTCAGCTTCTTTATAAATATTTAATAAAGAAAGGTTTCTCTGAGGAGGATATTATAAAAAGTAAGGTTTTGTTCTATTCAAATGGGGAATGGCGGGATCTTTTTGCAGGGAGAGTTACTTTTCCAATAATTAATCATAGGGGAAAAATTGTGGGGTTTGGAGCTAGAACCTTAGGGAATGATGAGCCAAAGTATATAAATTCTCCTGAGTCGGATATTTTCAATAAAAGAGAAATATTGTATGCTTTGTATCACGGAAAGGAGAAGATAAAAAAGGATGGTAAAGCTATTCTTGTAGAAGGATACATGGATGCAATTTCGTTGCATCAGGAGGGTATAAATATAGCTGTTGCATCTTTAGGTACCTCTTTGACCCATTCTCAGGCAAAATTATTAAAAAACTATACAAATAACGTAATAATTGCATACGATAAAGATGTGGCAGGAATACAAGCAGGAAAGAGAGCACTTTCAATTTTTGAGCTTGAAGGGATGAATGTATTTTGGCTTGATTTACCGCAGGGTTATAAAGATCCTGATGAATATATACAAAAAAATGATAAAGAGAAATTTATAAAATTATTAAATAATAGTAGGCAAGCCTTAGAATTTCTTATTGATCATACTCTAAATGAGGAGATGCCTCTTCAGGAAAAAATAGAAAATCTTTTAGAAATATTGACATCTTCAATTCTTCGTAGTAAAAATATACTTATCCAGCAGGAAAAAGTAAAGGGTTATATTCCCTATATATGCAAAAAATTGAATGTGTCAGAGAATATATTTCAAAAGGTTTTAAAGACGAGGATATTACAAGAGCAGAGAAATTATCAAGCGGAGAAAAAGGCAGAAATAATAAAAGTTTTAGGTTTATCTCAGCTTGAGGAAATTTTATTAGGATTTATTCTATTAGGTGTTGAAGAATTTAATATTAAAAGTTTGAGTCCCGACGATTTCACATTTCCTTTTTTCCAAGAAGTGATTAGAAAATGGAGAGTATGGGAGAATAAAAGTAATTTAGAGGAATTTATAAACTTATGGGACGAAGACAAAAGGGATTTTTTAAGAAGAGCAATTAAGTTGGCAGAAATTAATAGAAATGAGCTAAGCTATATATTAGATAGATTTAGAGAAGAACAAATTAAAAAACAAATTAGGCTAAGAAAGGAAGAGCTTGCAAGATTGGAAAAAGATACTTACACAGAAGAGGAGTTGGAATATATAATAGAAATTAAGAAAGAAATTCAATGGTTAATCAGTCAATTAAAAAGGGTACAATGATATTAATTGAAGGGAGATGATGTTTCTATGGGAAATAAGAAATATTCAGATAAAATTACGCCAGAAGAAATTTTAGCGGATTATCCTTATCCAGAAGAAAATCTGGATGAGATAGAGGATCTTATAGCAGAACATGAACTGGTTGAAGGTGAAGAGTTCAAGGATTTAAAGCAAGAAGAGATAACTGAGGGACTTGAGGAGGGATTGGAGCTTCCTGAAGAGATAGAGTTAGACGATCCAGTAAAGATGTATTTAAAAGAAATAGGGAAGATACCATTATTAACACCAGAAGAAGAAGTTGAACTTGCTAAAAGAGCATCAGAGGGTGATGAAGAGGCTAAGAAAAAATTAATAGAGGCTAATTTAAGGTTGGTTGTTAGTGTGGCAAAAAGATATATAGGGAGAGGGCTTTTATTCTTAGATCTTATACAGGAAGGTAATTTGGGTTTAATTAAGGCAGTTGAGAAGTTTGATTATAGAAAGGGATTTAAGTTTAGCACCTATGCTACTTGGTGGATAAGACAAGCTATAACAAGAGCAATAGCTGATCAGGCAAGAACCATAAGAATTCCTGTACATATGGTAGAAACCATGAATAAGATACATAAGGTAACAAGACAATTAACACAGGAATTAGGTAGAAAACCTACCGATGAAGAGGTTGCAGAGAGGGTAGGTCTTCCAGTAGAAAGAATTAGGGAGATTAGTCTAATGGGACAAGAACCTTTGTCTTTGGAAATGCCAGTAGGAGAAGACGAGGATAATAGATTGGCGGATTTTATTGAGAATAAAGGATTAAGTCCAGCGGATTATGCTGTTCAGGAATCCTTGAAAAGAGATATTAATGAACTTTTGAATGAACTTTCTGAGAGAGAAAGAGAAATATTGAAGTTAAGATTTGGGCTTGTTGATAATCAACCTCGTACTTTAGAAGAAGTAGGAAAACTTTTTAACGTAACAAGAGAGCGTATAAGACAAATAGAGGCAAAGGCTTTGAGAAGATTAAGGCATCCGTCAAGAAGTAAGAAAATCAAAGATTATTTAGAAGAATAATTTAAATAGGGAGGTGTTTTAAATAGATAAAGAGTATCGAGTAAATGAGAAGATTAGAGCAAGGGAGGTAAGAGTTGTAGGAGAGGATGGAAGACAACTTGGTATAATGCATTTAGATCAAGCATTGAGACTTGCTCGTGAAAGAAATTTAGATTTAGTTGAGGTTGCACCAAATGCAAATCCTCCTGTTTGTAGGATAATGGATTATGGAAAGTTCAAGTATGAGATGGCAAGAAAAGAGAAAGAGAGCAAGAAGAACCAAAGGGTAATAGAGGTTAAGGAAATAAAGATTAGACCAAATATTGAGGAACATGATTATCAAGTAAAACTTAAAAAAATTAGAGAATTTCTTGAAAAAGGGAATAAGGTAAGACTTGTTATACTTTTTAAAGGTAGACAATTGATATATACTGAATGGGGTGATAAACTTTTAGAGAGAATACTAAAAGATATTGAGGATTTAGGAGTAGCAGAGAAAAAAGGTCCCTTAATGGGATCTTCTTTAATTGTTATGCTTGCTCCTAAAAAGTCTACTAATAAAAAAGTAATATTAGAGGAGGTAAAAAATGAGCAATAAATTGAAGACAAGATCTTCTGCTGCTAAGAGATTTAAGGTGACTGCAACGGGAAAAATCCTGCATAAAAAGGCTGGGATGAGGCACAATTTAGGTAAAAAATCCAGTTCAAGAAAGAGAAGATTAAGTATTCCATCCGCCATTAAAAATGTTGAGGAATGGCACGTTAAAAAAATGTTACCTTATAAATTTTAAAAAGGAGAGAGGAGCAAAATGAGGGTAAAAGGTGGCTATATAACAAGAAGAAGACATAAAGAAATACTGAAGCTTGCAAAGGGTTTTAGAGGAAGAAGAAGTAGAATATTTAAGATTGCAAACCAATCAGTAATAAAAGCTTTATATGATGCATATGTAGATAGAAGAAGAAAAAAGAGAGAGTTTCGTAGATTATGGATAGTAAGAATTAATGCAGCAGTAAGACCTTTTGGTCTTTCCTATAGCAAATTTATCTCTAAGTTACAGAAGCAGAATATAAAGTTAAATAGAAAAATGCTTGCAGAGTTAGCAATTTCTGAGCCTGAAGCCTTTAAACAATTGGTGAATCAAGTAATGTAATGAGTTTTATCTCAAGTCGCCACAATGCAGAAATAAAGGAAATTATTAGTTTAAGAGATAAAAAAACACGAAAAGAAAAAGGCAAATGTATTGTAGAAGGTTGGCGACTTTTAAAGGATGCGTGGAAAAGTGGGGTTTATATTTATAAGGTATATATTTCTAAATCATTATGGGAAAAGAAAGATAAGGAATTAAAAGAATTCCTTAATTCTATTTCCTATTCTGTTGTTGATGACTCTTTAATGAATAAATTGTCCTTATTGGAAACACCTCCAGGAATACTGGGGGTGCTTCCTTTATTTTTAGAGCCAAAATGGGATGTATTAATAAATAATAAAAACTATATTGCGATATATTCTGATGGCATTCAAGATCCTGGAAATTTAGGGACCCTCATAAGGATTTCTGAAGGATTATATGCGGATGCTCTAATACTTTCTGAGGATACGGTTGATCCTTATAATTATAAAGTGATAAGGGCTTCATCGGGCTCAATTTTTAGATTACCGATTTGGATTGCATCCTATAAAGAGATTTTAGAGTTTTTCAAGGGGCATAGAGTAGTAATTGCGGACCCAAAAGGTGAAAAAATATATTTTCAATATAACTTTAGAGAGAGTTTCCTCTTAATTTTAGGTAATGAGGCATGGGGAGTTAGAGAGGAATTATACTCTCCTTTAAATCCAATAAAATTGCGTATACCACTAAAAGAAACTGTTGAATCATTAAATGTGGCAATCGCAGGTTCTGCTTTTCTTTTTGAGGCTCAAAAACAAAGATTAATGGAGGGAAATAGATTATGAGAGAAGAAGAGTACATTTCTAAGGTTGAGTATGCAAAAGAAAGGCTTAAAAATGTAACCGATGAAAAAGAATTAGAAGAAATTAAGAGGGAGTTTTTAGGTAAAAATAGTTTTCTGAACCAAATTCTGAGGTCCTTGGGAAAAATGTCTCCTGAGGAAAGAATATATTGGGGAAAACTTGCAAATCAATGGAAGGATGAATTAGAAAGGCTGTATGAAGAGGCAGAAAAAAGGGTAAAATTATTGGCATTGGAAAAAAGACTTTCCAAGGAGAAAATAGATATAACTTTGCCTGGAAGAAGGAAACCTATTGGAAAGATCCATCCTTTGATTCAGGTTATTGAAGAGATCGTATCCGTTTTTAAAGAGATGGGTTTTCAAGTTGTTTATGGACCTGAGTTAGAGACAGACTATTATAACTTTACTGCCTTAAATATTCCTCATGATCATCCTGTTAGAGAATCCCATGATTCCTTTTATGTAGATAATGAGCATCTTTTAAGGACTCAAACCTCTCCAGTGCAGATAAGGGTTATGGAGAAGATTAAGCCTCCTTTAAGAATTGTTGCACCTGGTAAATGTTACAGAAGGGATATGCCTGATGCTACTCATAGTCCAATGTTTTTTCAGATAGAAGGACTTGCGGTTGATACAGATGTCTCTTTCGCAGAATTAAAAGGTGTTTTAACAATATTTGCCCATAGGATTTTTGGTAAAGACAGAAAGGTTTATTTTATCCCAAGTTACTTTCCTTTTACTGAACCAAGTGCAGAGATGTATGTAGAATGTGGAGTATGTAAAGGAGAAGGATGCAAAGCCTGTGGATATTCAGGCGTGTTAGAGATATTAGGTTGTGGAATGGTACATCCTCAAGTGTTTAGGGTTGTAGGCATTGATCCAGAGAAATATACTGGCTTTGCTTTTGGTATGGGACCTGATAGAATTGCTATGCAGTTATACGGAGTTGATGATATAAGATTATTCTATGAAAATGATATTAGATTTTTAAATCAATTCTAAAAGGGAGGAATATTCATGCTTATTTCATATAGGTGGCTTTTAGAATATCTGGAAGATGAAGTTAGTGTAGAGGATATTGTAAAAGCATTTAGAAATTTAGGACTTTATGCATCTTATCAGTATAAAGATGGGAAATTGAAAATAGGGGATAATTGGAAAGATATTATTATTAGTGAGATTAAGGATGTAACACCTCATCCCACAAAGGATGAACTCTTGGTTTGTAAGGTTTTTAATGGAAAAGATATTTTAACAATAGTAACTGGAGCAAAAAATGTTTTTAAATCTGCTAAGGTTCCATTAGCTCCAATTGGTGCTAAGGTTCAAGGACATGAAATAGCAATGAGAAAATTTGATGAGATTCCTTCTGAGGGTATGCTCTGTTCCGAATGGGAGCTCGAGATATCCCAGGATAAAGAAGGAATTATGATTCTTCCTGATGATTATGAGGTTGGGAAAAAGTTAAGTGATTACTTAGGGGATGGAGATTATTTATTGGAGATCGAAATTCCTTCTAATAGAGGAGATTGTTTAAGTTATATAGGTTTAGCAAGGGAAATATCCGCATACTTCAACATACCATTAAAATTACCTAAATTAGATGTATACGAAGAAGGAGAGTCCATATTTAATCTGGCTGGAGCAGAAATTTGGGATTATGATCTATGTTCAAGATTTGCCCTAAGACTAATCACAGATGTTAAGATTGAGAAATCTCCCTTATGGCTTAGATGGAAGCTTGAAAGGGTTGGATTGAGATCTATTAATAACATCGTTGATATTACAAACTATATTATGTTAGAAATGGGACAACCCCTTCATGCATATGATTATGACCTCATAGAGGGGAAAAAGTTGATTGCAAGAAGAGCAAAAGAAAATGAAAAAATTGTTTTGATAAATGATGAAGAGAAAATACTTGATGAAAGTATATTAGTGATAGCGGATGAAAAAAGACCTGTAGGAATTGGTGGAATAATGGGAGGAAAGGATACAGAAATTTCCGAAAATACTAAGAATATTTTATTAGAAGCTGCTAATTTTAATCCCGTTAATATAAGGAGAAGTGCAAGAAAGTTAGGATTAAGGACTGAGGCATCTTTGAGATTTGAGAGAGGGGTAGATGTGGTTCAAACGGGTAACATATTAGATAGAGCAAGTGAATTAATGCGAATTTTAGGTAAAGGAAAAGTAGCAAAGGGTAGGATTGATGTTTATAAGGAACTACCAAAAGAAAATAGAGTATTTCTAAGACTTCAAAGGGTAAATAAAATCTTAGGTGTTGATTTAAAGGAAAGTGAGATCATTGAACAATTGAGTAGAATTGGTTTTCAGATATTATCTCAAAATCCAGTTTTAGAAGTTAAAGTACCATCTTATAGACAGGATATTAAAGAGGAGATTGATCTTATCGAAGAGGTTGCGAGATTTTACGGCTATAACAACATACCAACACTACCTATGCAGAAGGGTATAGTTGTTTTGCCTCCATTAAATGAAGAGATTATTGAAAGAAAATTGAGAAATATACTAACTTCTCTTGGATTATGGGAGGTTATAAATTATAGTTTCATTTCCTATAAAGAATTAGAAAATTCGGGAGTATTAAATTCTTTTCCTTCATATATTTCTTTAATTAATCCTTTAAGTGAAGAAAACTCAATACTTAGAACCTCTTTACTCCCATCCCTTTTGAAGGTTGCCCAGACCAATTCCAATAGACAAAGAAAGGATGTATTTATATTTGAAATAGGAAAAGTTTTTTTGAAGGATGGTGAAAATTATAACGAGGAGAAGCATTTAGGAATTTTACTGGCTGGTGAATGGTTTGTATCCTCATGGAATATTCCTCAGGATTTATTGAGAGCTGATTTTTACGATTTAAAGGGGATTTTTGAAAATATTTTTGAAGAGATATGGGGATTAAAAATTGATTTAGAAAAGTCAAGTTTTCCTTTTCTACATCCTGAGAAACAGGGATATATCAAGGTGGGAGAAGATATATATGGATATATGGGGGAGGTGCATCCATTAATTGCCCAAAATTATGATTTAAGAGAAAAGGTTTATTTTGGCGAAATCAATTTAGATAGATTAAATTACCTGAAAGAAAAGCCTAAATTTAAGCCTCTGCCATTATATCCAGGAGTGAAAAGAGATCTTGCCCTCTTAGTACCTGAGGATATGTTGGTTTCAAAAGTAGAGAAGGTAATTAAAGAGAGCTCTATGGGACTTCTTTCCTCTATAAAGATTTTTGATCTTTACCAAGGAGAAAAAATCGAAAAGGGATATAAGAGTGTAGCATTTTCTTTGTTTTTCTTGGCTTTAGATCATACTTTGACAGATGAAGAAGTAGATAAGGTGATAGAAAATATACTATTAAACTTAAAAGAAATAGGAGTATATCTAAGAGCCAAATGAACAGTAAAGCCTTAAAGATCTTAGAATGGGATAAAATATTAAATGAAATAGCAAAAGAAGCAGAGACATCCATAGGCAAAGAGAGGGTTTTGGCTCTTTCCCCTACAAATGAGATTTCGTTCATTGAGAGATGGCATACTGAGAACAGGGATGCTTTCAATACCATTTATGAGTTTGGATATCCTTCCTTTTCTGGTATTAAGGATATCAGGAGATATATAGAAAAGGGAGAAATAGGAGGACTAATATATCCTGAAGAATTTGAAGAAATATTAAACACATTAGAAGCATGGAATAGATTAAGAGAATATCAGGAGAAGGTTGTAAAAGTAACAAGAATTTTATGGAAGCAAAATTTGCATTCTTTAAACTCTCTTTTAAATGAGATAAAAAGATGCATACAAAATGGCGAAGTATTAGATTCTGCATCTTCTGGGCTTAAAAATATTAGAAATAAAAAGCTAAGAATTCAACAGAAAATAAAAGAGACTTTGGAACATTTTCTACAACGAGAATGGAGAGAGTTCTTACAAGAGCCTATCATAACAGTAAGACATGGAAGGTATGTACTCCCAGTAAAACAGGAGTTTAGAAACAAACTTCAAGGAATTGTTCATGATCAATCTACTTCAGGACTTACTTTTTATATAGAGCCTCTTCCTTTAGTTGAATTAAATAATCAGTTGCAAATATTAGAGATAGAAGAAGAAAAAGAGATAGAAAATATCCTTAGAAGATTAACTTCACTTGTACTCTCTTACAAGGATAAAATTCTTGAAAATTTAGAGATAACGTCATATTTAGATTTTGTTTATGCCAAGATACGGTGGGCGGAAAAATATAAATGTATCATACCTGAGATTGGAAAAGAGCGATATATAATCTTAAGAGAAGCAAGACATCCATTCCTTGGAGATAGAGCAGTACCTATTTCTTTGGAAGTAGGAAGAAGATTTAATACTTTAGTTATTACAGGTCCAAATACTGGAGGAAAAACTGTAACATTAAAGACTATTGGTCTTTTTGTTCTTTTAAATCAAGCAGGTATTCCTGTTCCTGCTAAGGAAGGTACATTTTTAGGAGTATTTGATAATGTCTTTCTTGATATTGGTGATGAACAAAGTATTGAGCAAAATCTTAGTACTTTCTCTTCTCATTTAACAAATATTATTGAGATGGTTAAATATTTAGAAGAAAATAAAGAAAAAAGCGAAAATATTCTTATTTTACTGGATGAGTTAGGAGCAGGCACAGATCCCCAAGAGGGTTCTGCTTTAGCTTTGGCTCTTTTGGAATATTTCCATTTCAAGGGTACCATAAATGTTATAGCTACTCACTTCCCTCAATTGAAATTAATAGCTACTAAATATGATGGAATAGAAAATGCCTCCATGGAATTTGATGAAGTAACCTTAAAACCTCTATATAAGATTACTATTGGGATTCCTGGTAAAAGTAATGCATTAAAGGTTGCCCAAAATTTAGGGCTTTTACCAACTATAATTCAGAGAGCATATAGTTTTATGTCTACCGATGAGCTAAGAGTTGAGGATCTTATTGGGGATCTACAAAGGGAAAAGAGTAAATTGGAAAAAGAATTGGAGCAGATTTATAGGTTAAAAGAAGAGTTAAGAAAGGAAAAGGAAAGATTAGAGGAAGAAAAAAGGAATATTTTTAAGGAAAAAGAATTGTTGAAGAGTAAGGAGACGTCAAAGCTCTTAAAGGAACTCTCCTACTGGGATGATAAATTAAGAGAGATTATTAGAAAAATACAAGAAGAATCCATGACAATGCAAAAAGCCCAAAACATACAGAAAGAAATCAGAGAGCTTACAATTGATATTCTTTCGCAAAAGGAAGAAAAGGAGGAAAAATACATTCCCCATATGGGGGAAAGAGTTAAGTTAAAAAATTCTAAAAATGAAGGTATAGTTTTAGATGTTGATGCGGAGAAAGAGACTGCATTGGTTCAGGTTGGCTTGATTAAGCTAAATATTCCTTGGAAAGAGCTTGAAAAATTGGAGGAAGAGAAAGCAGAAAATATTCCACAAAAGGCTATTAAAATAGAAAGAAAAAGGGATGTTCCAATGGAGCTGATCGTAAGACAAAAAACAGTAGATGAGGCTTTGGATATGGTGAAGAAATACTTGGAGGATGCTTTCCTTGCAGGACTTCCAAGGGTAAGAATAGTGCATGGGAAAGGAACAGGAAAGCTGAGGAGGGCAATTCACGAGTATCTTTCTACATTAAATTATGTGAAAGAGTTTCATTTGGCACCACCATATGAGGGAGGTGAAGGGGCTACTATTGTACTTTTAGAAGAGCCCATGTAAGTTGAGGATAATAAGCAGGTATTTTTTAAAAAATTTTATACCTGTATTCTTTTTTGGCATTTTTATTTTTACCTCTATTCTTGTAGTATCTCCTCTTTTTGAGATAATGGATCTAATTATCAGTAAATCTTTAGATTTTATGACTGCTTTACAGATTTTTATTTTAAAAATACCTCCTTATTTAACCTATGCTTTTCCAATGGCTATTTTTTTGGCAGTAATCTATACAATAGGGCAATTTATAGAAAGAGGAGAAATTATGGCAATGAAGTCTGCTGGCGCAAGTCTTTACAATATACTTCCCTCACTCTTGATATTTTCCTTTACCATTCTGATTGTAATGTTTTATTTTAATGAAGTGATATCTCCAAAAGCTATGGAGCAAGAAAAAAAGCTATATGCAAAGGCAGTATATCAATCTATTCCAGTTCCTGATAAGGAGAATGTTTTCTTTAGAGAAAATAATAGGTTTTATTTTTTTAAAAAATATTCTCCACAGAGGAAAGAAGTAAACGATATTTTAGTCATAGAGTATATAAAAGGGAATATTAAAGAGATTATATCAGCTGAAAGGGCAAGGTGGGAATTGGGACAAGGATGGGTTTTATATAATGGAAAAATATATGTTTTAGATTCAAAAAATGAAATGTTATTACAGGGAGAATTTAAGGAACAAAAGATCGTTTTTAATAGAAATCCAAATCAAATTATTTCTTCTACAAAACCTATAAATGAAATGTCTATATGGGAATTGATGGACCAAATTAGATTTTTTAAAGAGAGCGGATTAAATTTAAGGCATTTATGGACAGAACTATACATAAGATTTGCTCTACCTTTTACATGTCCTGTTTTTGCAATTTTAGCATTAGGATTAGGATTACAAACAAGAAAGGGTGGAAGATCTTTAAGCTTTGGGCTTAGCGTCATTACCATATTTGTCTATTATGTAATATTTTCCTTAGGAAGGTCTTTAGCAAAGGCAGGAACTATTTCTCCTGTATTGGGCGCATGGTTAGGAAATATAATATTTCTAATAATTGGGCTTCTACTTTTGAGAAAGAAACTCTAATAGTGATAGGGTTCTCTATTTATTATTTTGAAAGCTCGATATATTTGTTCCAATAGAATAAGAAGAGCAAATTCGTGGGTGAAGGTTAATTTAGATAGAGATATAACTAATCTTGCTTTTTTCTTGACATTTTCTGAAAGACCAAATATTCCTCCGATAACAAAATAAAGAAAAAGTTTTTTGTCTCTATTGGAAAAGTCCAAAAGTAAATCAGCAAGTTCCTCAGATGATATAGGTTTTCCCATTTGATCAAGAGCAATATAATATGAATCTTTGAGGGTTTTAAAAATTATTTCCTCCTCCCGTTTTAATGCTTCGGGAGGAGGAAGGTTTGTGAAGTTTTGTAGGTTTAAAATTTCTATCTCTACATAAGGAGAAATCCTTTTTAAATATTCATTTACACCATCTATAATAAAATTATTTTTTATTTTTCCTACAACAAGAATTCTAATTATCACTTATTGTACATTCTCAGGCATAGCACTAAGTTGTAGCCTTACTGTATATTCTTTACCTTCCCTTATATAAGTAATTGTTACCCAATCACCAACTTTTCTTTTTTGAACTTCCGCTCTCAATTCCTCCATACTTTCTACCGCTTTTCCATCAATCTTTGTAATAATATCCCCTCCCACTATTATAGCGGTATCATCTATATAAATTTGTCTATCTCCTCCTCTAAGTCCAGCTTTATCCGCAGGACTTCCTGGAATCACCTCCGCAATAACAACCCCTTTATCAACTGGAAACTTGATATAGTTTAGAAATTCAGGTTCTATTGCATAACCTTTAATTCCAATCCATGGATATGTTATTTTTCCTTCCTTAATTAATTTTTCTGCAATTTCTTTGGCTTTATTTATGGGAATAGCGAAGCCGATTCCCTGAGCATTACTCTGTATTGCAGTATTTACACCAATAACCTCTCCTTTTATATTTAACAATGGACCTCCACTATTTCCAGGATTAATAGCTGCATCGGTTTGTATCAAGTTTTCAAGCCTTACTCCATTTGGCTCCACAATTGTCCTATTTAAAGCACTAACTATTCCAAGAGTTACAGTTCTATTTAATCCAAAGGGATTTCCAATAGCTATAGCAAATTGCCCTGGCTGCAGGTTATCAGAGTTTCCAAGGGGTAAATAAGGGAAATTATCGCCATCTATTTTTATTACAGCAAGATCTGATCTTTTATCATATCCAACTAATCTACCTTTATATTTTTTATTTTCTCCTAAAGTTACATCAATTTTTTTTGCTCCCTCTACAACGTGGTAGTTTGTAATAATGTATCCTTTAGGATCAATAATAAATCCTGAGCCAACTCCAGAAACAGGCGTTACTCCAAAGAAGAAGTCTTCAACTAAAGTTACTGTACTAATGTTGACGACAGCAGGCATTACTTTATTTACAATAGTAACAATGTCTTTCTCAAAAGCATCTAAGGATTTGGGTACATAGACTTCTTGAGTAGGTATAACACTTGTAGTAGTTGTGGATGCAGAAGATTTATTTTGGTTTTTAATAATATAGTAACCTCCAACTGTCCCGATTAAACCTCCTAAAAGAGCACCTATAATGAAGATTGCAAGAAAGACTTGCCATACTCCTCTTTCTCTTTTCATTAAACTACACCTCCTTAAATATTTTTTCTATCTCTTGTGCTCTTTCCTCTGCTTTGGATATAGACTCCATTATCTCTCCAATTATTCCATAGCTATACAATTTTTCTAATCCCATTATTGTGGTCCCTGCTGGAGAACTTGTCATTCTGATTAAATCCTCAAAAGAGTAGTTTTTTTCTTTAATTAGCTCTATTACTCCTAAAAAGAGCTGTAGTGTTAGGTCTTTTGCTACATTATACGGAAGTCCCTTCTTAACTCCTGCTAATGTAAAACTTTGTAATAATAATGCTACAAAAGCAGGTCCGCTTCCTGTTAATGCAGTTACTATATTAAAATATTTTTCTGGCAGTTCCCATACTTCTCCAAGAGTTGAGAAAATATCTTTTATTAATATTAAATTTTCATCTTTACTTTTATTACCTGTTATTACTATTGTTCCTTTTTTAACCGTTAATGGTAGGTTTGGCATAATTCTAAAGACACTTTTTGCTTTATTCAGATACTTTTCAAGAAAACTAATGGGTACTCCTGCAGCTATTGAAACAAAAATGTGTTCCTCTTTTACATAAGGTTCTATCTCTTCTAAGACTTCCTGCATATTTTGCGGTTTAACAGCCAAAATTATAATTTTACATTTTTCTAATACTTCTTTATTTTCTTTAGTTACCTTTATATTGTATTTTTCTTTTAAATATTCTCGCCTCTCATCTACAATTTCTGAAACGTATATTTGATCTTCTTGAAATTTATTTCCTTCAAGAATACCGGAAATAATAGCCTCACCCATCATACCTCCACCAATAATGCCTATCATCATTTTCACCTCTTAAGTTCTGATTTGTCCTTCCCCGAAAATAACATATTTTGTTGTGGTAAGTTCCTTTAATCCCATAGGACCCCTTGCATGTAATTTTTGTGTTGAGATACCGATCTCAGCCCCCAAACCAAATTCTCCTCCATCAGTGAATCTTGTAGATGCATTTACATAAACAGCGCATGCATCTACATTTCTTAAGAATTTAAGAGCTTTATTGTAATTATTGGTAACAATTGCCTCCGAATGTTTTGTATTATATTTGTTTATGTGCTCAATGGCAGAATCAATAGAATCTACAATTTTAATAGCAATAATCAAGTCTAAATACTCAGTATACCAATCCTCTTCTACAGCCTCTTTAATTTCAGGAATAATTTTTCTTGTTTCTGGACATCCTCTTACTTCAACACCTGCAGACTTTAATCTATTGTATATTCTTGGTAAGAACTTTTCTGCTACATCTTTATGGATAAGTAGCTTTTCTATAGCATTACAAACAGATGGTCTTTGTACTTTTGCATTGAATACTATTTCCTCCGCCATATCAAGATCTGCTTCATTGTCAACATAAACATGATTGTTTCCAGCTCCAGTTTCTATTACTGGGACTCTTGCTTTTTCCATTACATACTTTATAAAGCTTGCACTACCTCTGGGAATAACTACGTCTATATAATCCCTCATTTGTAGTAGCTCTTCTACTACACTATGCTCTGGTGATTCAATAATCTGTATACTCTCTACAGGTAAATTAGTTTCTTTTAATGCATTTCTCATGATATTTGCTAAAACAATATTTGAATAAAGTGCATCACTACTACCTCTTAAAACAATTGCATTTCCTGATTTTATAGCTAAGACCGCTCCATCAATTGTTACATTAGGTCTTGCTTCATAAATTAAAGCAATTACTCCAATAGGGACTCTCATTTGACCAACTAATAAGCCATTAGGTCTTTTTTGCATTGATACAATTTCACCAACTGGGTCAGGAAGCCTTATTACATCCTCAATACTTTTTATTATGTCATTTATGCGTTTTTCATTTAATAAGATCCTATCTAAGAGAGACTTACTAAGCCCCTTTTCTTTCCCTTTTTCTAAATCTTTTGAATTTTCCTTTATTATCAACTCCTTATTTTTATCAAGATACTCAATTATTTTTTCTAAAGCTTTGTTTTTTTCTATTGTATTTAAATTTGCTAAGACTTTACTTGCTTCTTTTGCCTTATGTAATTTCTCAATTAGGTTTTCCATAATTCACCTCCTACTAATAAGTTTCCATTTCAGATTCCTCAAGAACTTTAATAACCTGTATATATTCTTCTTCGGGGACAATTAGATAAACAGGGACACCTCTTCCCATGTATATGGGGTCTGTGTATGGGATAGAGGAGGAAACTAATCTTGGATGGAAACCTTCTGATTTTAGAAATTCCTCTACTAATTCCCCTATAATGTAGTTAGGGAGTATTTTTACTAATTTCCAACCATTTGGAGGTATAAATTTATCTTTGAACAATGTTTTTGGCTATAGGAATATAGCTTTTAGATTTTTTTTGTAGTCTTTTATCTATATACCTAACCAATAAAAATCCTAAAGTCAAGAATACAAAACCAAATATAAATCCAAAGAGTTGTGGATCATATTTCTTGTAATCTCCAAATATATATCCCACTAAAACTCCTAATAAAAAGAATAGTAGAGGAACAAGATATATTAAAATAGTAGCTTTAAAATAAGAGGACCTTGTTAACTCTATTTGAACAATATCACCAATATCTGCAGAACAATTATCAATGACTTCCAAGAAAAATTTTTCATTTTCTCCTCTCCTACATAATCCACAAGAGGAACAAATAGGAGAGGGGTTTAATTCAACTGTAAGTTTATTTCCTTTTTTATCTATGACTTTTCCAATTTCTTTCATGCTTTTCTGGAGCCGGAGGCCGGATTCGAACCGGCGACCTGCCGATTACGAATCGGCTGCTCTAACCAGCTGAGCTACACCGGCAATAGCCTCCATATAAAAAATGGCGGGGTCGACGGGATTCGAACCCGCGATCTCCTGCGTGACAGGCAGGCGTGTTAAACCGGGCTACACCACGACCCCTTTTTATCTATTATACCATATTTAATTTGGTGGGCGGAGCAGGATTTGAACCTACGACCTCCTGCTTGTAAGGCAGGCGCTTCGCCCCAATTTTTAACTGTCCAGATTTTATCATACTCTCACCTCCGTGTCAATATTTAGAGTTCGCAAGACTCTTCTTGATTATTTCTTTTAACTTATTTATTGTTTCTTCGTCTAAGTTTTCTGTTTCGTTTTCAAGTTCTATGAATATTTTTGCATTCCTTCCAATCTCTTCTCCAAGAATTTTTATTACTTCTTCTTTTGTTAGTTTTCTTCCTCTTCTCATTTTTTCTCCTTAGTCTTCAAACTTGCATACTCCAATTAGGTTTTCTTTTACCTTTGGAATGTCTAAGTAGAATTTTATTAGTTCTTCGTCTACGTCAAAGTATTCTGCAAGCTCCCAAACTTCCCTTATTCCTTTTTTAATTGCTTTTATGAATTCTTCCTCTGGAATGAGATAAAAGGCTTGCCATTTTTTTGCTTTGTATTCTTCTTTTGATATTTCTATTTTTTCTCTGTAGTTTTTTGGTTTTCTTTTGCTGTAGGTGGAGCCTGTGAAGTAGTGTCCCAGCTCTTCCGCAAGGGTGCATTTGAGTTTTTTGTTGCTTCTTACTATTTCTTTTCTAAGTCCTATGATTTTTGAGTTATTTATTTCTACATAGACAGCGGAGATTGGTTCTTTGAAGTCCCACCACTCAATATGAATACCTTCTTCTTCAATGATTTTAAGAAGATTAGAAAGCATTCATCACCTCAAGATTATTTTTTCCCATATTTCTTTCTGACAAACTCAATGAATTCTTCAATTGACCTTCTTGCTTCTTCTGGAAGGTCTGAAAGGTCTCCATAGGAGAGGGATGTTGCAATTTTTACATCCTCTTTCCCAAGTAGATAGTCCACAGAAACATCTAATATGTCGCTGAGCTTTTTTAGGGTTTCAATGTCGGGCTCTCTTTTGTTTGTCTCATATCTACTTACTGTAATTGGAGCAACTCCCAATAATTTTGCAAGTTCTGCTATGGTCAATCCTTTTTGCTTCCTCGCACTTCTAAGCCTTTCTCCAATACTCATCTCTATCATCTCCTTAGTATATCCTCTTTGGTTATATTTTAAAACATAACCTGCTAAAAATAAATACCCTTTTTTAAATATTGACAGCTAACCGATAAGGTTATAGAATAGAATCAAAATTGACCGAGGAGGTTATGAGTATGGGCGAAATGATTACTAATAAACAAAAGTTTTATATCCACTCTTTAGTTAAAAAGCTTGGATGGTCCGATGAGAAATACAGGGATTATATTTATGCTCACTTTATGAAAAGGTCAAGTAAAGATTTAACAAAGAGGGAGGCAAGTTTACTCATTGATTATTTAGAGGATAAAGTTTTATACGGAGAGGACCTTTATATTCCAGAAGGTGAGATTGATCCAGAGGAGATAGAGGGACGGCTTTAGTGCCGTCCCCAATTTTTTAATATGGGGGTGCTTGATGAAGGTTGATTTAAGAAAAATAAAAAGGATAAGAGAGGAGAAGGGAATAAGCGCAAAAGATATGGCGGAGGAATTGGGCTATAAGCATTATCAATCATACTGGAGGATTGAGAATGGAAAGAGGGGAATAAAAATTGAACATCTTATTAAGCTTTCAAAGATTTTAGGCGTTCCCTTAGAAGATTTGATAAAGGAGGAAGAAAAATGAAGGACATCAAGGATAAATTAAAAAATATTTTTGAGGAGATTTTAAAAAGTGAGGTCGTTTATTTTTCCTATACAGAGGAGAATATTCTTCCAAGGACCTTTGATGAGAGCAAAAAGGTTTTAACTATTGAGTATAAGGAAGTGAAGGAGGAAAAGAAAATCACAGAGAAGCAATTAAAACTTTTGAAGAGGCTTCTTGAGAGAGGGAACAATAAGGAGCTATTAAGAGAGAAATTTAATCTGGGCATTGATGAGATTGATAAGATTTCATTCCAGAGGGCAAAGGAGATTTTATCCTTTTTCTTGGAGGTGGTGAATGGCAAATAATACTTGGCTTAGGCTTTATACAGAAATAACAAGGGATAGAAAGATAAGAAGACTTCCAATTAGTTATAGATGGATTTGGATAGCAATTCTTTGTATGGCAAAGGAGAGCCCCATTGAGGGAAAGCTTCTACTTTCTGAGCATTTACCCATAACGGTTGAGGATATATCGGATGAGGCACAGGTTCCCGTTGAGGAAGTGAAAAAGGCTATAGAGGTTTTTAAAGAACAATACATGTTGCACGAGGAGGATAATGTTTTGGTTGTTACCAATTGGAATAAGAGGCAGTATGTAAGCGATAGCTCTTCAGAAAGAGTAAAAAGGTATAGGGAGAAAAAGAAAAGTGTAACGGGGATGAAACGTTACAGTAACGTTACAGAAACGGAAAATGTAACGGACATGAAACGTTACAGTAACGTTACAGTAACGCCCCCAGATACAGATACAGATTCAGATACAGATACATATACAGATACAGATAAAGAATATTTATATATAAATAATAACTCTGAAAAAAATTTAACTAATCAATTAGGAGGGAAAGATGGAACAGCTAATGGAAATCCTGAAGAGGATCCCGATGATGAAGAGTATGACTACGAATACTATGCTAAGTGGCTTGAAGGAACAGAAGATGTCCCTACCGCAGTTATACCCGAATTTTTACGAGCGTATCAAAAGAAGCGTAAAGGTGGAGGATGAGGTCTTAGTTGAGTATGTAAAATATTTTGAGGAAGGGGAGGAAATTCTTTCTCGTTGCAAGGAGAAAAGATGTAACGGTTGCCTTGGCTTAGTGCCGAATCTTGTTTTAGCAGATGACAAGGTATATATCACTTATGAGCCGTGCAAAATGTACTTTTACAGGAAGACGAAGGAAAAACTAAAAGACTTCATAATTGAAATTCCGCCTGAAAAAAGCTTTGCAAGTTTCAAGATTGAGAAAAGCCACGCGGAAGTTATTAATCTTGCTAACATGTATTTAAAAAATGAATTATATAGGAGTGGGAAGGGAATATTTTTGTATGGACCACCAGGAACAGGGAAAACCCATCTCTCATATGCCATTCTAAACGAGATTAACCAAAAGACGGATCTATTTTCATTTGCTGTTTTTGTCCCTGAATTTATACAGAAGATAAGGGATTATTTCAATCAAGGAGATATTGAATTTAATCCAATAACTGAGATTGCAAAAATCCCCGTGCTTTTGGTAGACGACATCGGAGCGGAAAGATATACCGAGTGGGTGCAAGAGCAAATTGTCCAATTACTTGATTACCGCTACAGAAATAATCTTTCAACAATAATCACATCTAATTTAAGCTTGCGAGAGATAAAAGAAAAATTTGGCGAGAGAATTTATTCAAGGATGGTCGGCTTGTGTAAGCCCGTCCTTATGCTTGGCAGGGACAAAAGGAAAAAACAACAGGACTGGTAAGATGGGGAAAAAGAGCAAGAGGAAAGGATATAGGATTGAATACGAGCTTGTGAAAAAATTGAACGAAAGGGGGATAAATGCAAAAAGGATCCCCCTTTCTGGTGGTAGCTGGCTCAAGGGAGATATTTTAATTGATAATTTTATATGCGAAGTAAAGGCGAGAGCAAACGGATTTAGAGAAATTTATAAATGGCTTGAAGATAAGGACTTTTTATTTATCAAGGCTGATAGAAAAGATTATCTTGTTGTAATGAGCTTAGATAAATTTATTAATCTAATGAGGGGAAAATGAACTCTAAGGAGCTAATTAAAATTTTAGAGCTTGAAAATGAATATGAGGAATTCCGAAAGGTGATGAATGAGGTATTAATAAAATTTGAACTACTCGGAATTTCTGAGGATGTAGTTATTGAAAATCTCTTTGAAAAAATTAAAAAAGAAAAATCTATTTTGGGACTAATTTTCTTGGATGCGTATGAGGATGAGTGACGGGTGATGGGTGACGAGTGAGGAGAGGTAAAAACAAGCTTTTCAATTTCAAAAATTTATGATATAATAAAAATAAGGAACTCGATATAAATTAAAACTCTGGAGGTAACAATATGAAAAAAGTTTTTGTAAGCCTCTTAATTTTATTTTTATTTCTTCTCACAATTAGCTTTTCTGAAGTAGATACAATGCCTCCAAAAGTCTCTATTGTTAACCTAAAAAATGGGCAAACTGTTTCAGGAGTTATCACTATCCAAGTGAATGCAAGTGATAACGTAGGAGTAGCAAAAGTTGAGTTTTATATTGATAATAGAAAAGTAGGAGAAGATGATGAATCACCTTATGAATTTGAATGGAATACTTTATATTATCCTAATAAGGTTTATAATCTTGCAGTAATTGCGTATGATGAATCAGGGAACAAATCTGCTGTAAGGATAAACATAATTGTAAATAATACTGCACCGATTAATGTTTGGCAAAAAACTTTTGGTGGAACCGATGAAGATGGAGCTAATTCTATTCAACAGACAAGTGATGGAGGATATATTGTTGCTGGATATACATACTCCTTTGGAGCAGGATGGAGTGATGTATACATCTTAAAGCTTGATGAGAATGGAAATTTATTGTGGCAAAAGACTTTTGGTGGAAGTAGTGATGATGAAGCAAATTCTATTCAACAGACAAGTGATGGAGGATATATTGTTGCTGGATATACATACTCCTTTGGAGCAGGAGGAGATGTATACATCTTAAAGCTTGATGCCGATGGAAATTTAGTTTGGAAAAAAACTTTTGGTGGAAGTAGTGATGATGAAGCAAATTCCATTCAACAGACAAGCGATGGAGGATATATTGTTGCTGGATATACAAGTTCCTTTGGGGCAGGAGGAAGGGATGTATACATATTAAAGCTTGATGCAAACGGTAATTTAGTATGGCAAAAGACTTTTGGTGGAAGTGGTTGGGATGAAGCATACTCCATTCAACAGACGAGTGATAGTGGATACATTGTTGCTGGATATACAGAATCATTTGGAGATTCAGATGAAGATGTATATATCTTAAAAATTGATGAAAATGGAGAATTAGTTTGGGAAAAAATTTTTGGTGGAAAATATTATGATGTAGTAAGTTCCATTCAACAGACAAGCGATGGGGGATATATTGTTGCTGGATATACAAAGTCATTTGGAGCAGGAGGAAGAGATGTATACATCCTAAAGCTGGATGCAAATGGAGAATTAGTTTGGCAAAAGACTTTTGGCGGATGGGGTGGTGATGAAGCACGTTCCATTCAACAGACAAGTGATGGAGGATATATTGTTGCTGGATATACAACATCCTTTGGAGCAAGAGGGAGTGATGTATATATTTTAAAGCTTGATGCAAATGGAGAATTAGTTTGGCAAAAGAATTTTGGGGGAGATTCTAGTGATGGAGCATTTGCCATTCAACAGACAAGTGATGGGGGGTACATTGTTGCTGGGAATACAGAATCCTTTGGAGCAGGAAAAAGTGATGTATACATCTTAAAGCTTGATGCAGATGGGAATACAGGACCATATCCTACTAAGTGAGTGATATGTAACGAGTGACGCGTGACACGTAACGAGTGACAAGTGACGAGTGACAATTAGGGAGCAGGGAGAAAATCCTTGCTCCTTTTTTTTACCCATATGATACTATATATTGTGTTATAATATTATTAGAGAATACAATATATAGTATTGAAAGGAGGTGATTAAATGGCTGTGCAATCAATTCCGTTAATGAACCAAATAAGGTTGCTTCTTGTAGTTGGACAGGACGCACAAGGAAATAATATTACAAGGTATAGAACAATCAACAATGTAAAACCAGACGCAACAGACCAAGACGTTTATGATGTAGGAGTATTACTCGCAGGATTACAAAAGCACCCATTGGTAAAAGTCTTAAGAGAAAATGACGAGGAATTAATAAGTTTGTAATTTAGTTTGATTTGAAAGGAGGTGAATTAATTGGCTGTAAGAAAGGTTTTGAGAATGACTTTTGCAGATGCTGGAGGGAATAGATTTATTATAACAATACCTGACCCAAGAGATGATTTAACACAGGACGAAATATTAAGCGCAATGGATACCATAATTCAAAAGAATATTTTTCAAGGAAGAGGTGGAGACCTAATAAGTAAACTTGACGCCAGAATTGTAGAGACTTCATCTACAGATTATTACAATCCTTAATTTAAGGAGGTGAATTAGTAGGGGCTTGTGCGAGGCGGTGCGATAGCGTCGCCGAGCCAAGCCCCAAACAAAAAAAAATAAAATGAAAATTGGAGATTTCAAAATAATTTATTCCAATGATGAACTTGTTTTTTTAAATAAGGATGGAGGATTTTTATTTTCTCTTGGATATAAAGGAGATATTGAGAAATTGCAGGAGGCAATAAATGAGCCTCAAAAAATTAGGCTTGTTTTTTCTTTATTTCCTTTTGGATTCTCAATTTGGGATTTATCAAAAGGGGAGAAGATTGGAAATATTATTATAAGGCTCTGGAGGTAAAGATGGATAACTTTGAGAAGGCAATTAGTTTTACATTGAAATGGGAAGGGACTTATTCAGACGACAAGGATGATCCAGGAGGAATTACTAAATACGGTATTAGCCAGAGAAGTTATCCCACACTTGATATTAAAAACTTAACATTAGAGAAGGCAAAGGAAATTTATAGGAGGAATTATTGGGATAAGGCAGGTTGTGAAAAATTACCTTATCCCTTTGATATATTACTATTTGATACTTCCGTTAATATGGGGATTGAGACGGCAAAAGAGATTTTAAAAAAATCAGGGGATGATCCGAAGGAATTTATTATTTTGAGGATTAAAAAATATAAAGAGATAGCAGAGAAAAATAAAAGATTGGAGAAGTTTCTAATTGGTTGGATTAACAGGACACTTGATTTATATTTATACATAAGGAGGAAGTAAAATTTGGATGAATTGCAACCTATGATCCAGCTTATAAGTAATGTTGGCTTTCCTGTTGTGGTTGCCCTATATCTATTAATAAGAGTAGATAAAACTATTGAGAAATCAACAGAGGCACTCTCAGAGCTTACTAAAACAATAATTGAACTCCAAGAACTCATTAAGGAGATTGCAAACAGAGAAAAAAGTTAAAGGAGTTTGCATTGCTTCGCTTACGCTTCGCAATCCAAACAACATTTTAAAAACCACCACCCACCCGCCCATATTTCAAATTGCTCCGCTTTGCTTCGCAATTTCAAATATTTGCCTTCGGCAAATTGTTTTTTGTCGCACGTGCTCGCCCTTAACTGCTCGCCACTTGCTCGCATCAGCTCGCTTGCGCTCGCTCATGCTCGCATAACTGCTCGCCACTATCCGCTCGCACATGCTCCAAAAACATCTATTCCCACCCACCACCCTAAGGGGAAAATTAATAATTTTTTAGTTTGTTATGTATTTTTTCCCAGTCAGGTAGGTATGTGTAAAGTAAGGTTTTAAAGATTCTTCCGTGGTTAGGGACAATGAGGTGCAGGAGCTCATGGACTATTACATATTCAACGCAATCAAGGGATAGTTTTGTTAATTCTTTATTGAGTGTAAGGTTGCCCTTAGAGGAGCAGGAGCCCCATTTATTTTTCATTTTTCTTATTTGTATTCTATTTACTTTGACCTTTAGTATATTCTGCCATTTGTTGCAAAGTTCTAATATTTTCTCCTTTGTAATTTCTTTATCAATTTCTTTTTGTTTCATTCTTTTTGCTCCTTAATTAATTTGTCCATTCCTAAGATAAGGTTGACAAGCTCTACATTTTCGGTTGATGCCCCAAGTAATTTATATAGTTTAATTCTTAAATTTTTCTCATCATCTTTGTTATACATCCAATAGCTATATGAGTTTATTAGGCTTGCTATTTTCTTTGCCTGTTCCTGTGGTTTATCTTTTTTATACTTTCTAAGTATCCAGAAGTAGCTAAATTCTTCTTTGCTTAGGTTATAGTGTTTTAATTCGGATTCTGCGTTTGCTATTTCTTCAGCTATTTTTGATAGTTCTTCAAGAGCTAATTCAACGCTTTTTTGTCTTTCCTTTAGCTCTTTAATTATTTCTTCAATCTTTTCAGAGAGGGAGATAAGATAGGGGAATCTTTTTTTGTTTTCCTCTATGTGTTTTATTAAACTTCTGTATAAGTTGGCTATCTTAACCCTATCTGGAATATTGTCGTTTTTAATGGTTGTGGCAATATCTTTATTTATTTCGTATAATGGCAGTGAGTCAATTAATTTTTCTAATTCAACATTTTTTTGTATTAGTTTTTCTGTTTTCTTTAATACGCTTCTTCTTACTTTCCTTTTTTCTGCCTCTGGGTTGTAGTATTGATATAGTATCATGTATATTTGAACTAATAGCTTGTATTTTCTTATATACTCATATAGGAAGGGGTCGGGTGATAGGATGTCGTAAATTTCTTCTATCTGTTTGAAGAGGTTAAAATAGTTTTGTCTTTTTTCTTCTTCAAAAAAGTAGTCTAAAATTTTGGAGATTCTGTCTTTTTCTTCTTTTTCTTCCAAATTTAAGTCGTTTAGGATTTTGTCCACCTCATCCATTAGAAGCTTAAATTTTTCTTTTAATTTCTCAAAGTCTATAAGTCCTGCGTCTATATCCTTGCTATAGAAGGAGAGGGCTCTCTGTAAGTTGTCAAATATGCCTATGTAGTCTATTATTAAGCCACTTTTTTTGTTTTCGTAGGGTCTATTTACTCTTGCAATTGCCTGAAGAAGTGTATGGTCTTTTAGTGGTTTATCCAGATACATTATATAGAGGATTGGGGCATCATATCCAGTAAGAAGTTTTTCAGTTACTATTAAGATTTTTGGAAGCTTATCGGGGGATTTAAATTCTTTTCTTAGTCTTTTTTCTTCTTCATCGCTAAGGTAGTATTTTTTTAGAAGGTCTGAGTCTTTATAGTAACTTGTATAAACAACTTTTGTATATTCAGGGTCTAAATATTTGTCTATTGCTTCTTTATAGAGGGCGCAGGCTTCTCTATCAACTGCAACAATGAAGGCTTTAAGACCTAACGGCTCAACATATTTTTGGTAATGTTCTGCAATGTGTTTGGCAATTTTGTCTATTCTGTCGTATGATTTTAATATTGATTTTAATTTTTCTGCCCTTTCAATTATCTTATTTATACCTTCAAGGCTTGTAATTCCTTCTTCTTCAACGATTTTAAAGAATTCTTTTTCAAGGGTTTCTTTATCAACGTGTAGCTCTGATTGTGTTAGGGTGTAGTATAAGGGTACTGTTGTGCCGTCTTGTATGGATTCATCAATGGTATATTTATCAAGATAAGGCTCGTCGGGTGGATATCCAAAGGCTATAAATGTTCCCTTACCTACCTTTGTATTGTCTACAGGGGTTCCTGTAAATCCAAAGTAGAAGGCATTGGGCAGGCTTCCTCTCATGTAATTTCCTAAGTCTCCTTCTTGGCTTCTGTGAGCCTCATCAATTAATACGATTATGTTTTCCCTACTATTGATATTTTTGGGCATTCCTTCAAATTTGTGTATTGTAGTAATAATAAGTCCCCTATAGTCAGATTTAAGAAGGTCTTGAAGGTGTTCTTTACTTTCCGCTCTAATTAGGTTTTGAAAGCCAAAGGCTTGAAAATTTTGGTAAATTTGGGCTTCAAGTTCAAGTCTATCAACCACAACGAGAATGGTGGGGTTTTCAAGTTCTGATAATTTTCTTAGTTCGTTTGCTAAGACTATCATTGTGAGGGTTTTATAGGAGCCTTGTGTATGCCATATTAGTCCTTTCTTCTTATCTTTCTCCTCCAAAACTCTCTTAATTACCTTTCTTATGGTTCTTCTTTGATGCTGTTTAAGGATGTATTTTTGTAATTCTTCGTCTATTGTCATGAATACAATAAAGGATTGTATAACTTTTATTATCTCTTCTTTATCAAAAAAGGTTTTGATTGCTTTCTCGAGGTTTAGTCCATTTTCTACTTTCCATTTATAAAATGTTTTGCTTTCGTACTTCCATGTGGGTCCATAATATAGGTTTATGCCATCAGATATGGCATAAATTTGTAAATATTTAAAAAGTTCGGGAAGTACATGGTTGTAGACACTAATTTGCTCAAAGGCTTCTTCCTCTGCTTCATAAACAGTAGGTTTTTTTAGCTCAAGGTCTATGATGGGTATTCCATTAATGAATAGGACAATGTCAAGTCTTCTGTTTTCTTTGTCCTTAAAGGTAAATTCTTTAGTGAATGAAAAGTCATTATTTTCTATGTTCTCAAAATCAATAAATTTAACATTTCTTTCCCTTTTCTCACTTTCTACATAAACCGTTTTATTTCCTCTTAAGTATTCAAGGATTTCTTTATTCCCTTCCAATGTGGCACGTGTGAGTTTTAATCGTGTAATAATATTATCGAAGTTTTTTTCTGTTATTACTCCTGGATTTAGTTCTATGAGCTTATTTTTTAGAATATCAGTAATTAATGGCTCGCTACTTTCAAAGTTTCTTAATACCATCAGGTCATAAGGCGGGATATATTTCCATCCTATCCCTTGTAGATAGTCTATTATTACATCTTGGACGTCTTTACTTTCGGATATAAGAGTCATAGGTCTATCTCCTTAAGCCTTATTTCTCCAGTCATAAGTTTATGTAGCATTGTTTTAAATAGCCTCTTTAAAACTTCCTTTCTTTTTTGCTCAATCTCTATTTTTTTATCCACTGTGCTTAATATGTGGGCAATCTCTTTTTGCTCTTCAAGAGGGGGGAGGGGGATAGGGAGAATTTTTAACTTTTCTTTGTTTAATGTTTTACCTTTAACATAATTGTCAATGTAGTCATTATAATCCATATTTTGAAGTAGAAAAAACAAAAATTCTTTATTTACTTTGTCCTCATTCAAAAATAAGGAGACAATTCCTTCATGATGAACTGCATCTATTCCCAAAATCCCAACCCTTCCTATGGTCAATTTAAAACTTAATAATATAGTACCTTGAGGGACGAATTTATTCCCAAATTTTTCTTTAAATGCAATATCTGAAATTTTTTCTGATGTATCATAAATTATATTATTGTTTAAATCTTGGATTTTTACCCAAGGAATTGAACCATTTTCCCAATATTTTTTAATGCTCCTATCTGGAGTTCTTCCTAGATTTAATACCGCCACTTCCCCCAATCTCACCACTTCCCAACTCTTAGGAATTAATCCAATTTCTGTCTCTTTTTGTTCCTCGCCATAAAGCCCTTCTGTAAAAAGTTTTTGCATGAGTGATTTTTTTAGGTTTTTGGTGTTTTCAATGATTTTATCCTGAATCTCTATTGCCTGCTGTATTTTATCAAGCACTTTCGCAATCTTTTTTTGTTCATCAAGAGGGGGGAGGGGGATTAAAAGATTTTCAGTTATGGCTTTATTAACATTTTTTTGCGTGGTTTGAACTGTATAAGAGCTTAGTTTTTCCTCATGGAATTTTAGTGAATAGTATAAGAAATCGATAGATACCTTATCAGTGTTTGGTATTATAGCTAAAATTGCCTGATTAGTGGCTACAGGAAATTTTGTTAAAGCAACTTCACCTATACTTGCATACATACTTAACAAGATAGAATTTTCTGGGACTAACCAAGCACTTGAATTTTCCAAACCTTTTTTTGTGATGTATTCCTTAGTAGTTAAAATATATTTGTTGGACGATGTTATATCCTCTATTTTCACAAATGGTATATCCCCATTCCAATAATCTTTTACCGTTCTTCTTGGAGTACCACCTGCTTTCATATAAACTGCTACATCTTTAAGCCTCACAACTTCCCAATCCTCTGGGATTAATCCGATTTCTGTCTCTTTAAATCCGTTTTCTTTTACCTTCATACCTCAAACCCAATCCTTCCTAAAATCTCCTTAAGTTCTTTATCAATTTTCTCTCGTTCCTCTTCAATTTCTGCAAGCTCAATAAGGATATCCTCAACAGGTGGAATTTCTTCCTCCTCATCAATTGATATATAGCGGGAAGGGCTTAAATTATAATCGTTCTTTCGTGCCTCCTCTATAGTTATAATCTTTGAAAAGCCTTCTATCTCCTTCCATCCGAAATATGCATCCACAATTTTATTTATATTCTCTTCTGTAAGATAATTCTTTGGTCTTCCTTTTGCATATTCCTTTGATGCATTAATAAGTAAAATCTCTCCCTTATGCTTCTTTGCCTTATTAATTACAATTATATTTCCTGGTGCAGTAGTGTTATAGAATAAGTTATCAACTAAGAGGATTACCGCCTCAATAAGGTCTTGCTCAACAAATTTCTTTCTTATTTCCTTTTCTCTATCTGTTCCTGAACTTCCTGAGCCTCTTGTTACAACGCCAGTATCTATAACAACAACTAACTTCCCATTATCTTTCAGAGATGCATACATATGCTGTATCCATCCCCAATCCGCACTCTGATTTGAGGGAGGAATTCCAAAGGAAAATCTATTATAGGGATCATTTTCAAAGATGTCTTGGGGGAATTTTTGATTCCACATTGGATTTGCAATAACTTTATCGAACCTCTTTACCTTTCCACCTTCTATAAACTTAGGGTTTCTAATTGTGTCTCCTATTTCAATAGTTGCCTCCATATCGTGGACAAAAGCATTCATCTTCGCCATAGCATAGGTTAATGGGTTTATCTCCTGTCCATATAGTTTTAAAGGTCTTTTAATTTCATTATTTTTTTCTTTAAGAACAAGTTGCGCTTTTATCAAAAGCCCACCAGAACCACAAGCAGGGTCATAAACCTCTTCGCCTTCTTTAGGATCAATTAAGTAAGCCATCAAAAGACCAACTTCTCTTGGAGTGTAAAACTCTCCTGCACTTTGTCCTGAACCTTCTGCAAACTTTCTCAAAAGATATTCATAAACTCTACCTAAAATGTCTGGCTCTACATCCTCCAAGCCTAACCTATATTTACTTAATATTTGCATGAGATTTTGAAGTCTGTCATCATCAATAATTCTTTGACCTGCTTGAGTTGCATTAAAATCAACTATATCAATTACACCTTGAAGCTTTGGGTTTTCTTTTGCTATCTTCCTTAGTGCCTCAGTCAATTTTTCACCAAGATTTACAGTAATCTTTCTTACATTCTCCCATAAACAATCTTCAGGGATGTAAAATTTAACAAGTCCACGATCATGACTAACTAAATCTTTAACAGTTTCCACATTTCCAAACTCTTTACTTAACTTTCTAATCTCATCCTCATAAACATCACATAAACGTTTATAAAAAATAAGAGGGATAATATAATCTTTATACTTTGGAGCATCAATAGGACCTCTAATACTACAAGCTGCTTCCCACAACCAATTTTCAAGTGTTGTTATGTCAAGCTTCCCAAACCACATAATTACGCCTCCATGATGAACTACTTATCAATAATATATCCCAAAAGAAAGGGATTAGTCAAACTAATATCTTTCCAATCTATCCACTGGACTAAACTTCATCATTGCCTCCTGCAATTGTTTTCCTCCCATGTGAACATATATCATACAAGTTGATATATCTGAGTGCCCTAAAATCTTCTGAAGAGAAAAAACATCTCCACCGTTTCGGATGAAATTTGTTGCAAAGGTATGCCTGAGTGTGTGAGGAGAGCATCTTACTCCTTTTATTCCTGCCTCTTTTCCTAATTTTTGAATAAACTTTTGGATGTATCTTGGCTTTAGAGGATATCCATCCTTTGTAATAAAAACTCGCTCCTCATAGGGATAAAATCCTCTCATTTTCAACCATTTAGCCATCTCCCTTACAAGGGTTTTTCCCATGTATACTTCTCTGTCTTTTCCTCCCTTTCCATCTCTTATTAGTATGCTTCTTTTTGCTATGTTTACATCGTTCACAGTTAGGTTAATAAGTTCAGAAAGCCTTATTCCAGTATCCAAGAAGGTGAGAATTATCACGTAATTTCTAAATCCAATCCATGATTTTTTATCGCATGCCTTAAGCAGATTGAAGATTTGTTCATCGTTTAAAATGTTTGGATAACTCTTTGGAATTTTATACCTTTTTATTTTTGCTGATATGTCTTCTTCTAAATATCCCTCATCATACAAAAATTTTAAAAATACTTTTATGGCTCTTATATGAGTATCAATAGAGGCAGGCTTTAGTCCTCTTTCTCTAAGTGATGCAATATATTTGCTAATGGAGTACATATTTAATTCTTCAAGGGGAACGGCATTTGTGAAGGGTATTAGTGTGTCTTTATACCATAGAAGGGTTTTAGGTCTCTTTCCATTAATTTGTGAGTAAAAGAAAAAATTATCAAGTAAACTTTTCCAGGAGACAGTTTTGTTTTTCATAGTACGCCTGCCTCCTTCAAAAATAGTGAAAGAGATAAAGAGTTAATAATATGATTAAAAAAGAGGAAATATAGATGAAATATACATTTAAAAGAGATGGTGGGCGGAGCAGGATTTGAACCTACGACCTCCTGCTTGTAAGGCAGGCGCTCTCACCTCTGAGCTATCCGCCCCTTTGGCGCCCTCAGGGGGATTCGAACCCCCGTCACCGCCTTGAAAGAGCGGTGTCCTAGGCCGGGCTAGACGATGAGGGCACCTCTCACTGGTGAGCCGCACAGGAATCGAACCTGTGACCCCCTGATTAAAAGTCAGGTGCTCTACCGACTGAGCTAGCGGCTCAACCAAGCACGTAATTTTTATACTATACCTTCTTACTTTTGTCAAGTATATAAGGAATGAAGGTGGTAAAGAGGATGAACCAAAAACATCGTTGATCTCAACTTTTCATAGGGTGTTTTTTTTCTCCTTCTATTTATCTTTTTCTATTTCTTTTTCTCTTACCTCATTACTACTAAATTTGCCCTATCAAGTTATTTTACTCTTGACAAGATTAATTTATAAATGATAAATTGGAATGTCAAAAGTAAAATAATATATTTAATTAAGGAGGGAAAAATGTTTGCAGTTATAGAAACAGGTGGTAAACAATATAAGGTTTCTGTTGGGAGTATAATTGAGGTTGAAAAGTTAAATGCAAAAGAGGGTGATGAGGTTACTTTTGATAAGGTTCTTTTGTTAGATAGAGATGGTGAGCTCCTTATAGGTAAGCCTTATATAGAAGGAGCAAGGGTAGTAGCACAAGTTTTAAGACAGGATAAATATCCAAAGATAATTGTCTTTAAGTTCAAAAGGAAAAAGCATTATAGAAGAAAGTATGGACATAGACAGCCCTTTACAAGAGTAGCTATTAAGGAAATTATTGTATAGGAGGTTGGTAGTATGGCTCATAAGAAATCAGGTGGAGCAAGCAGAAATGGTAGGGATAGTAACCCAAAATGGTTAGGTGTGAAGAAATTTCAGGATGAGATAGTATATCCTGGAAATATCATTGTAAGACAAAGAGGAACAAAATTTTACCCAGGGCTTAATGTAGGCATGGGTAAAGATCACACTCTTTTTGCTTTAGTCCCTGGGATAGTAAAGTTTTCTGTTAAGAGAGGCAGAAAGTTTGTAAATGTAATACCACTTGAAAACTTGACTGAAGATTCTACCCAACCTGTACAATAAATGTTTGTGGATAAGGCAAAGATTTATGTGAAAGGGGGAGATGGGGGGAATGGGTGTGTTTCTTTTAGAAGGGAGAAATACGTGCCTAAAGGTGGTCCCGATGGTGGAGATGGTGGTAAAGGCGGAGATGTAATATTAGAGGCAGACGAAAATTTAGATAATCTTTTGGATTTTATATATAAAAAACATTTTATAGCAGAAAAAGGAGCTCATGGAAAGGGTAAAAAACAGCATGGAAAAAATGGTGAGGATTTAATTATTAAAGTGCCAGTTGGCACTTTAGTTTTTGATGCTGAAACTCAAGAACTTATAGGTGATTTAACATATCCTGGACAAAGACTTTTGGTTGCAAGAGGAGGAAAAGGCGGAAGAGGTAATTCCGCCTTTGCAACTTCTACAAGGAGAGCTCCATATTTTGCAGAAAAAGGTGAAAAAGGTGAAGAACGTTGGCTATACCTGGAACTGAAAATTATAGCGGATGTGGGTCTTGTAGGTTTACCTAATGCTGGAAAATCTACTCTTTTATCTAAAATTACTTCTGCTCATCCTGAAATTGCTCCTTACCCTTTTACTACTAAAAGTCCTAACTTAGGTGTTGTACAGAGAGAAGATTTCAGTTTTACTGTGGCAGACATTCCAGGATTGATTGAAGGAGCCCATTTAGGTAGGGGAATGGGGCACGAATTTTTAAGACATATTGAAAGAACATTTGTTTTAGTTTTTGTTCTTGATGGAAGTGATCGAGAAAATCCACCTCAGAAAGCTTATGAGATCCTTGAAAATGAACTTATGTTGTATAATCCAAAATTGTTAAATAAAAAAAGGCTTATAGCAATAAACAAATTAGATCTTTTTAAAGATGATAAAGAGTATATTGAAACTCTTACTGAATGGTTAAAGTCGCTAAATATTCCATATATTTTCATATCTGCAAAAGAGGGATGGAATTTAGAAGAATTAGTTACAATGACGTGGGAGATATTAAATAAGGTTTATTTAGAAGAAACACCTCAGGATGTTGTATTTGAGAAAGAGGAAAAGAAACCCTCAGTATTTTTGGAAAAAGAAGAAAATTATTGGGTATTAAATAATCCAAAAGCGGTTAGCTTGGCAAATAGATTAGATCTATATGATTTTCAAGCTCAAGGATACTTCATAAACTATATTAGGAGAAGAGGAATTATATCTTTATTAAGACAATATAAGGTTAAAGATGGAGAAAAGATTAAAATTGGGGATTATATATTTACTTATCATTCTAAACCTTATTCCCATTTGGTTTTAGAGGATGAGGGATAAAATAGGCATCTTTGGCGGTACCTTCGACCCTATACATAATGGTCATTTATGGTTTGCAGAGTCTGTAAGGGTTGCTTTTTGCCTAAAAAAGGTTATTTTTATTCCAAATAAAATTCCTCCTCATAGAAATATACCATCCGCCGGAGAAAAAGAAAGATATGAAATGGTTTTACTGGCTATTAATGATAATCCTCATTTTGAAGTATGGGATATAGAAATAAAAAGAGAAGGAATATCTTATATGGTAGATACATTGGAAGAAATAAAGAAAATTCTTCAGGAAGATATATACTTATTATTGGGATTAGATGCGTTTATTTATATTCTTTCTTGGAAGGAACCTCAAAAAATTCTTGATTTAGCCAAAATAATTGTGGGAAGCCGAGGTTTTTATGAATTTTCAGATGATTTAAGATTGTTTATAGAAAAAAATAAAACAAATATTATTATGTTTAATTTTCCTTATTTCCCATTATCTTCAAGTGATATAAGAGAGAAGATAAAAAGGGGAGAATCTATTAAATACCTTGTTCCTTCATCGGTAGAGGAATATATCCATAAGCATAATCTTTATAAGGGTTAACATTTTAAATAAAAAGACATTTGGTATGCACATGGTTACCAATATTTAAAAAATATAGTTAAAGTCTTAGCAAACAAACCATAAAGGTAAAAAAGGTTCTTTCTCTTATACCTTATTACTATTACTACGACTGGTATATATATTTATAGCTATTTGCCATCTTAATCAAAAAACCTATTGACTTAGAGTTAACTCTAACAAATACAATTTAAAACAAGAAAATAAAAATTGGAGGTTTTTTACTATGGAAAAGAGAAAACTTGGAAAAAGCAGACCTGAAGTTTCTGCAATTGGAGTTAGATATATGTTGATTGTCCCAATAAAAATTCCTATTCAAGAAGGACGATACCCAGAGGAATTAAAATAGATGGCATATTGACAAAATTCTTTAAATGAAACTGAAAAGTGCCAATCATTTTAATACTAAGACTGATAATGAGGGAAGGGAAAATAATGCAATACAGAGATTTTGGGAAAACGGGTGTAAAACTTCCATTTTGGGATTTGGTGCTATGAGACTTCCCACCATTGGGGAGGATGCATCTCAAGTAGATGAAGAAAAGGCAATAGAGATGATAAGGTTTGCAATCGAACATGGTGTGAACTACGTTGATACTGCATATCCATACCATATGGGAAACAGCGAAAAAATAGTTGGGGAAGCGTTAAAAGACGAATATAGAGAAAAGTTTTTTCTCGCAACCAAATCTCCTGTATGGCAAGTCGAAAAACACGAGGATTTTGACAGATTTTTGGATAAGCAGCTGGAAAAACTCCAATCAAATGAATTAGATTGGTGACATATTACTAAGCCTTTTCAAAATATGCATTGATATTCAAATACCACAAAAACACTATAGTGGAGGTGTTATATATGATGAAATTTGAATTTTATAATCCAACTCGGCTCATCTTTGGTGCAGGTTCATTAGAACAGTTAGGTAAAGTAGTTAGTAAATATGGGAAAAAAGCCCTGCTTGTCATTGGTGGTGGAAGTGTAAAGAAAAGTGGAGCATTTGATCGAGCAGTAGCAAGTCTTAAAGCAGCGGATGTTTCTGTGGTGGAATTCTCTGGTGTTGAACCAAACCCACGGCTGTCAACTGTAGTGGTGCTGCAGAACTGGCAAAAAAAGAGGCATGTGATGTGGTCATAGGTATGGGTGGCGGTAGCGTCATGGATGCCTCAAAAGTAATTGCAGCCTCAGTCCTTTACGAAGGGAATCCTAAGGATATGCTTGTACAGTCAGGAAAAGCGCCCAGACTTCCGGAGCGAGCTCTTCCCATTATCACTGTTCCTACCTTAGCTGCAACCGACTCGGAGATGAACTGCGGTGCTGTAATAACAATTGATGATGAGGATGAAAAACTGAAGACCTTTGTCAAAACTGAAGTTCTTTATCCTTGTGTGGCAGTGGTGGATCCTGAACTTACCATGACAGTGCCCAAGAATCACACAGCTTTTGGGGTTTGCGACATAATAACCCATGTGACCGAGGGTTATTTTAACGGGATAGATGGGACTCCTATTCAGGAAAGATTTGCCGAAGGAGTAATTCAAACTGTCTTGGAATGGGGACCAAAGGCAGTTAATAATGGAAACGACTTAGAAGCGCGCACTCAAGTGCAGTGGGCGTCAATAGTTGCCCTGAACGGCTGGGTTCAGGCTGGTACAAATTATGTAGCACCGGTTCACATGATAGAGCATACACTTTCCGCACTGTACGATATTCCCCATGGAGCAGGGCTGGCAGTCGTGAACCCAGCATGGATGCGCTTTGCTGCAAGATTTCGCCCAGAACGTTTTGTACAGTTTGCTCAGCGCATATTTGGTATTTCGGCGATGGGTAAAGACTATTTGAGCCTTGCTATGGAGGGTATTGATAGGCTTGAAGAGTTCTTACGTTCAATAGGTTGTCCTACACGCTTGTCAGAATTAGGAATTGGAAAAGTCACTGATGAGATGCTTTACTATTGGGCTGATAAGACTTTGGAAATTCTTTGTGACGAAGAAGGAAAGCTTCCAGGTCGTCCACCTTTGAGGAAGGAAGATATTGTAGAGATACTGAGGATGGCAATGTAATTAATTCAAAAGGAGGGATTAAACATGCAAAAAGTAGTTTTGAATAATGGTGTTGAAATGCCGATACTGGGCTATGGTGTCTTTCAAATTACTGATCTTGCGCAATGTGAACAGTGTGTTTATGATGCAATAATGGTAGGTTATCGTTTAATCGATACTGCAGCCGCATATATGAATGAAGAAGCAGTTGGTAAGGCTATTAAAAGAGCAATTGAAGAAGGAATTGTAAAGAGAGAGGAACTTTTTATTACTACAAAACTTTGGATACAAGATGCGGGCTACGAGTCAACCAAGAAAGCATTTGAAAAATCGCTCAGGAATCTTCAGCTTGACTATATTGACCTTTATTTGATTCATCAACCGTTTGGTGATGTACATTGTACTTGGCGGGCTATGGAGGAGCTTTATCATGAAGGATTAATTAGAGCAATAGGTGTTAGTAATTTCCAACCAGATCGTTTGATGGATTTAATAGTTCATCATGAGGTAGTTCCCGCTGTGAATCAGATTGAGATACATCCATTCTACCAGCAAACAGAAAGCATCGAGTTTATGAAGAAATACAATGTCCAGCCAGAAGCATGGGCTCCTTTTGCAGAGGGTAGAAACAACATCTTTCAGAATGAGGTTTTGACATCTATAGCTAAAAAATATAATAAAACAGTTGCTCAGGTAATTTTATGCTGGCTAATTCAAAGAGGGATAGTCGCAATCCCGAAAACTGTGCACAGAGAAAGGATGATTGAAAACATTAGTATTTTCGATTTTGAATTGAGTCAAGAGGATATGGAGAAAATTGCGAAACTGGACAAAAAGGAAAGTGCATTCTTTTCACATAGAGATCCCGAAATTGTCAAATGGATTTGTTCACTTAGAAGATAATTTATTAACAGTTATAGTTGAAAGGGCCTTTTTGGGCCCTTTTTAAAAGAGTCATTTCAACTGTATATTCCAAAAGAGAGGTAAGCAAATGCGAAAAATGGTAATTATAGAAGTGGTACTGATCATGTCGTTGCTACTTGCTGCCTGCAGCATCACGGACAAATCTCTTAGCGAAGCAACAAAAGAAAATACAGTAATAAGAGAGAGCCAGAGTATAAATTCACAGAAAGCAAAGCAGAATGTCATGATTCCAAAACAGATAGAAAAAATTCCTGATGAGTATTTTAAAACATCAAAACAGCCAGGAACACTGGCAGAACTATACTATTATACTTATGAATCTTTTTCTTATTATAGAAAATCAAAACCTCTCAAAAAACGCGCAATTGTATATCTTCCATATGGATATAACAAAAATCAAAAATATAATGTGTTTTATTTAATGCATGGTGGCTGGGGTAATGAAACAACAATGCTCGGAACCCCAGAACATCCTTCTATTTTTAAAAATGTCATTGATAATGCGATCGCTGCAGGTGAAATAAAACCATTAATTATAGTATGTCCAACTTATAATAACACAAATGAAAATGGACTGGATTCAAGTAACTTTTCTTTAGCCATGCAGCTTACAAAAAATTATCATAATGAATTATTAAATGATTTAATCCCTGCTGTTGAAGGAGTATACAGTACCTATGCTGTAAGTACATCAAAAAAAGATCTTACATCTTCCCGTGAACACCGTGGATTTGGTGGGTTTTCAATGGGTGCTGTAGCAACTTGGAGAACATTTCAATATGGACTTGATTACTTTTATTATTTCTTGCCAATGAGTTGTGGAACGACTCTTGACGATGAAAATATCTTTTCTGCAGCTAAACGGTATAATCCTCACGATTATTTCGTCTTTGTGATAACTGGAACTAATGATTTTGCATACAGCTATGATAAAGCAAGAGCGGATCTTATGAGAAAATCCCCTTATTTTATCGATGTAGATAATAGAGCTGACGGTAATTTTGCGTTTCGTGTTAAACAAGGATATTCGCACGATATGCAAGCTGCAATGGAATATATCTATAATGGTTTGAAAGCATTTTGGGGTGCTCAAGATGAAACTAAAAATAAACAGCAGGAGGTTCGCTCGTCCTTAATGATAGAGCATCATTACAAAGTTTTTGATACAAATACAAAAATTGAAGAGGTAATGCAATACTGGGCTTTCAAAGATTTTGGTAGACTTCTTTTTCCAACGAATAAAAATTACTATCGTGGGGATACTCTTGGGGACCTCTCGCTTATGTGGTATACCAACATTAATCCAAAGAAAACAGTAGAAATTATTAATTATCTCAAAGAACAGGCTGAATCAGGAGAGACTATTTTTTATGATATTTATACCAGTGAAGAAAAAATCAAAGATCCCAGCAAGAAAGACACAGGATTATTCTTTTTCCATGGTAAAAAAGGCGCAAAAACAGCGATTATCGTTGCAGGTGGGGGGTTTGCATACGTTGGTGCAATGCAAGATAGCTTTCCACATGCTCTTGAGCTGAGCAAAAAAGGATATAATGCATTCGCTTTAATTTATCGTCCTGGTCCGCAGAGTGCTTGCGAAGATTTGGCAAGGGCAATTGCTTTCTTACATGAAAATGCTGATAAACTCGGAATAGATATGCGAGATTATTCACTTTGGGGAGGTTCGGCTGGTGCACGTGTTGTAACATGGGTTGGGAGCTATGGTACAGAGAGTTTTGGTGAGAAGAGATATCCACGTCCTGCAGTGGTCATAATGCAATATACAGGTTTGTCAGAAGTGACAGGAAAAGAACCCCCGACGTTTGCATGTGTTGGAACAAATGATTGGATTGCATCTTATAAAACAATGGAAGATAGAATAAATAAGCTAAAGAAAATGGGAATTGATGCAGAAATAAAAATATTTCCTGGACTTCCACACGGATTTGGACTTGGTGAAGGAACTGTTGCAGAGGGTTGGATTAATGATGCTATTAAGTTCTGGGAAAGACACATAAAAAAATAACATTTGCAAAAATCTTAAGGTTGATAGACAATGCCACATTCGAAAATTCTCATCGCTTATTTTTCTCGTAGAGGAAACAATTATCTTAATGGCAGAATTACAAACCTGGCAATCGGGAATACGGAAATAGTTGCTCAAAAAATACAAAAATTAATGGGTGGTGATTTATTTGAAATCAAGCCAGTAAAACAATATCCAGAAGATTATTACGAAACAATAGAAATAGCAAAGGAAGAAAAACGGAAAAATGCCAGACCAGAGCTTGCAAATAGACTTGAGGATATAAGCTCCTATGAAGTGGTTTTCCTTGGCTATCCCAATTGGTGGGGAACAATGCCAATGACAGTATTTACTTTTTTAGAGTCTTACGATTTTTCAGGAAAGACCATTGCTCCATTTTGCACACATGAAGGAAGTGGACTTGGGAGCAGTGAACGTGACATAAAGAAACTGTGCCCAAACGCAAATGTGTTGCCAGGATTAGCCATTAGAGGAAGCAATGTTAACCAAGCTGATAAAGATATTCAAAACTGGTTATTAAAGCTTGGTTTATTAACTTAAAAGAGAAGTGAGAATTCAAATGGATAAGATTGAAAAGCTAATTTTTCCATTAGGAACTAAAGTCCAAAATAGCTATTTTATTGGAACCGTTTGGATTGAAACATTAGTAACTTACAATAAAACTATGAACTGTGCAATTTATACTTTTGAGGAAGGTGCAAGAAATAATTGGCACAGACACCCAGGTAGACAGATTTTAGTAGTTACTGGTGGAAAAGGGTATTATCAAGAAGAAGGAAAGTCTGCAAAGATAATAAAAGAAGGGGATGTTGTTGTAATTCCGCCGAATGTGAAACACTGGCATGGTGCAGTGCCAAATAGTTTTCTTTCTCATATTGCAATTACAACAAACCCTGATAAGGGAGAGGTAGAATGGTTGGAACCTGTTGACGATGAATACTATTTTCAGCTTAAATTTGATCAGTGAGAAGTTCAGGAAAGTTGCTGATTTGATATGTTAATTATTACACAATTTAGCTGCAGGCTCTTTTAAGAGCCTATTTTTTTGTTTTGTTTATTTTCTAACAATGGTTTTAAATAAGTATTAGGAGATAATTTTTGAACATCTGACAGAAATACCCTAGGATATCATCCAAATATTTTGTATCAACCTCTATCTGAGAGAAAAGAGGCCAATTCTTCTTTATCTCTCTCAAGTTTCTCTTTGTTTTGTGTTTTCTTCTTCTCTTCTTTAAGAGACCATTTTCTTTCCAAATTTTTCTAAGAGCCTTTTCAGAGAGAGAAAGAGCAAAATCTCTTTTTAACCTTTTTGCTCCAAAAGAAGGGAATTCTTTTTTAAGTTTAATAGCTAAATCCTTTTGTTCTTGAGTGATATACCTTTTAGGATTTTTAGGAGCCTTACTTTGGTCAATAAGACCAGAGATACCTTTTTCTTTCCATCTATTCAGCCATTTTCTAACTGTTTTAGGAGTAGTATTAAAAGCCTTAGCAGTAGGTTTGATACCTTTTTCTAAGGCATACTGAACAATTTGATATCTTAGAGATTTTTTATCAAAAGATACTCTCATTATGGTATAATAATTCCACATGGCACCTGGACACCTCTATCTTTATGGTATTTTGAATAAGGATACCATAAAAACATCCAAGTGCCATTTTCTTTTTTCACTTCTCCTACTCTGATAACTTTAATATCCATTAAGGGGATACCATCTCCCTTCCGTGTTCCATTTTTAAATTAAAAACCACTTGACTTAATAAGCAATTTTTTATATTATCTTATTAGCCAGCGGGGCATGGCGCAGTGGATTAGCGCGCCTGGTTTGGGACCAGGAGGTCGCTGGTTCAAATCCAGCTGCCCCGACCATGCGAGCGGGAGTAGCTCAGGGGTAGAGCATCAGCCTTCCAAGCTGAGGGCCGCGGGTTCAAATCCCGTCTCCCGCTCCAAATAAAATGCGCCCATAGCTCAGCTGGATAGAGCGGCAGACTTCGAATCTGAAGGTCGGGGGTTCAAGTCCTCCTGGGCGCGCCAGTTTTAGAGGAATTTTATGGTGAACGTAGCTCAGTTTGGCAGAGCGCTGGGTTGTGGCCCCAGTGGTCGCGGGTTCAAGTCCCGCCGTTCACCCCAAAATATAAGTAAAAGTGCGCCCGTAGCTCAGTAGGATAGAGCAACGGACTTCTAATCCGTGGGTCGGGGGTTCGAATCCTCCCGGGCGCGCCAGTTTTTTTATACAAACCTCTCTAAAACTCCTAAATACCATAAGAAAGATAAAATAGTAAATCTGTTTCTTATAAAGCAACCATTTTTTAGAGCTTCTTTCATATCTTCTGTTGTTATTCCCCAGTCAAGAGCGTTGGTTGAAAAATTAATTTTTTTATATCCTTCTATAATTTTCTCCCTATGATTTAGAGTCTCTTTTATAATTTTGCTAATGTAATCTTTGTTTTCTTCTAATTTATTAATAATTAAGGCTCTTTTTTCCTTGTTGTTTATATCTCTGAGCAGTTCCTTATATTCTTCAAAAATCCTTTTGTATGTATTAGGGAAAATATTTTTAATATGATTTTCCCATTTTTCTATGTCTAATTCGTAATTTATTAAATCTTGAGTATTTTCAGAAAGAAAATTTAAAAACTTTTCATAAAGATCTAAAACATATATGGTTGATATTCCTACGCATATACCATGATATAATTTATAACCTTTATATTCTAAATAGTGGGCAACATGATGTTCAGCTCCAGAAGCAGGTCTTGAGTTACCCCAGATAGTCATGAGTTCTCCTGACCTGATCAATCCATATAACAATTTTTTTAAGAAATCCTCTTTTTCTATACTATTTAATGTACTATCACAGATCTCTCTAACTTCTTTAACAATGTTAAAATCTATTTTTTCATCGGTTATAATATGAGCCAATTGCCAATCTAAAAGTCCTGTATATTTACCCATTAAGTCTCCAAAGCCTGCTAAAGTTAATATTTCTGGAGAATTTTTTATTACATTCATGTTAATAAAGATATTTTCAGGGGGTTTTGCAGTGAGTGTTAATTTTAAACCATCAATGGTAAGAGGAGCTACTGGAGATGCATATCCATCCATGGAAGGGGCAGTAGGAACCGAAATAAACCTTAATTTTTGTTTATAAGCTACAAATCTTGTTAAATCTGTTATACTTCCAGATCCTATAGATACAAATAATGAATTTTCTCGTGTTTTTATGAGAAGTTGACATATACTTTTTTCGTCTGCATGCGTATTTCCTGGATAGATTATGATATCGTATTTTATTTTTGAATTACTGAGCCTTTCTTCTATATTCTTACCACATGCTAAATAGGTGTTTTCATCACATATTAAAAAAGGTATTTCTGGTTGATTTCTTAAGAATTCAGTTAGCTGTGAAAAATCATCATCCCATATTATCATTTTTTACCTCTCCCTTTATATTTTTAAATTTTTCAGGAAGCTTTTTCTTACTATTTCTGGATATTCACCTTTTTCTTTCTTCCACTTTTCAAGCCAAGATTTTGTGGTTGGGTCATCAAGATTTCCTGAACCAAAGTTCAGTCCTTCTATGATATATTTTTCCCTAAGTTCCTGTATTTTAATTTCTCTTATATATTTGGAAATGACAGATGCCAGTTTTGTCTCTAAATAAAAGTCCTCAGAATTTGTTGAGATAATAACCTCTGCCTTCAAACTATGTAAGAAAGTTTTCAATGATTCACCTAATCCATAGTCATCAATTACGATTCTTGTTCTTTCTATTTCTACCTTTTCCAGTAATGAAGTAATTAATTCTCTATATTTCAGGTCCATTAATCTATTTATATTATTTTTGTCAATTTCATCAGGGGAAATCTCAGAAAATTTATAAAAAACACTTTTAACTTTGGATAGATCGTTAAATAATTTATTCCAATAATCAAGGGAGTGTTTCTTCTTAGTATCAGCAGTGCCAATTATATAATCTATCATCTCAAAGTCATCTTTGTGAAAAATTACGCCTGTTAAAATGATAGGACCAATAACCTCTCCCTTTCCTGTTTCATCTAAGCCTATAAGGAAATCCTGGGAAGGTTTTTTGAATCTTCCATTGATTATTTCATCTATTTTCTTCCATACATCAAATAACTTTGGATCGTCGGAGGGTGTTGAATAGATTGTACCGTTATTATAGAAAGTAAATACACTGTAAGGGAGTCTTATTCTTACCAATTCAGAACCTGTCCCTTTCTCCTCTCTGCCCCCTATAGCTATTAAGTATTTCTTTACTTCTTCCATATTTCTTACCTTTTTCCATGTTCTTCCAAACATATTTTTTATCATCCTATTAATGATGTGATTTTCTCTGAGAATAGTTTACAAAGGTCCTGGGCATCCTTTAGTGAGGTTGCTTCTGCGTATACTTCAAAAGCTGGATCTTCTGGATGAGGCAGTATCAGTACCCATGATTCTCCAAAATTGATTTTTATTCCATCAGTATAATCAATGGATTGTTCAATATTTTCCTCTATAATTTTTCTCATTATTTTCCCCTTGAGCTCTATAGGACAATCAACTACATTTTTTACTTTATATAAATTAGGCAAGCTCATAAAAATTTCATCTATATTGTATCCAGTTTTAGAAAGTAGTTCTAAAGTTTTTATAAAACCATATATACCATCAAAGGACAATTGAAATTCTGGATATATAATACCGTCTTCACTTGCTCCTAATTTTGCTCCTATTCTAAGGGTTGCTTTCACAAGCTCAGAGGGAGAAGTTTTACTACGATAAACCCTTCCTCCTTCTATTTCTGCTAATTTCTCAATCATGTTAGAAACTGTTACAGGGACTACTATTTGGCTGTTTGGAAATGTTTTGAAATTCAATAGGGCTATTGTTGCAATAAGGGTATCTTTTGATATGTAGTTTCCTTGAGGAGTAAATAGAGAAAAGTTCTCTCCATCATGGGTAAAAACAACTCCTAAGTCAGCGCCAAAAGATTTTACTAAGTTACTTAGAGATTCAGAAGAGGTTATAGATGTGAGAGAAAGATTTTCTCCATAGAGATTTAAAGACAAATTTTCAATCTTTAGATTAGATAAGATATGAGGTAGTATTAGGGATATACTGCTTCCTTTGTAATCAACAATTATTTTAAAGTTTTTCTTCTTTATAGATTCGGTATCAACTTTTTTCAAAAGTCCCATTAAATAGTACTCAATTATATGGGGAGGGAATTTTATTTCTCCAACCTCTTTTGCATATGTTCTTCTAAAATCCTCCCTAAAAAGTATATTCTCAATCTTTCTCTCTGTACTTTTATCAATGGATACTCCGTTTTCATCAAAGAATTCAATAAGAATTTTTTCATTATCATAGGGAGAAAGTCTTACATGAACTCCTGCCTTTGCAAGGAGATTTGGCACAGAGTATTTCGAAACAGGTATAGGTAGAGTCCTTATGTCGTAAACATGTACTCCTGTAGATAAAATTCCAGTAAGTAGAGCTCTTTTTATCATTCTACAAGCAGGGTCAATATCTCTGCTCATGACTACATCTGATCCTTTTGGAAGTACTGTCCCGAAGGCGGAGCCAATTTTTGTTGCCAATTCTGGAGTAATTTCTACGTTTATCATGCCTGAAATACCTCTTTGACCGAAAAATGTTTTTCTCCAATGACTACCCCAAATTATACTTGAATTTACAAAGGTTCCAGTTTCTACGATCTTATTTGGCCAGATCTTTACATTATTGTTGACAAATACTTTGCCTCCTAAGTTTGTATTATCTCCTATAATTGCTCCCTCTTCTATTCTCACTTGATCCTTTATGTTACATCTATTTCCAACTATTGCAGAAAAAATAGAAGTTTTTTTACCTATGTAAGTATTGTTAAAAACCACAGATCTTTCTATTTTGCACTCACTATCAATAAAGACATTATCTCCCAAAACAACAGGACCACGTATGTGAGCATTATCCATTATTCTTGTGAATTGTCCTACATACACAGGCGGTTTTAGATATGCAGTTGGAAAGATCTCAATCCCCTCTTTTGCAAATATGCCAGGATATATTTCTCTACCGGATATTTTAACTTTCACTTTTTGATTTAATACATCAAAATTAGCCTGTAAAAATTGATTTAAATCTCCTATATCACACCAATAGCAGTCACTTATATATCCATAAAGGGGTGCATTTTTGCTTAATAATAAAGGAA